>NZ_JBNCKT010000033.1:0-6341 GCF_049841675.1 Micromonospora sp. DT4 | reverse complement strand
CACGACGCCGCCTCCGACGACGCCGCCCCCCACGACGCCGCCTCCGACGACGCCGCCCCCCACGACGCCGCCTCCGACCACACCGCCCCCCACGACGCCGCCTCCGACGACGCCGCCTCCGGTTGGTGGGTGCGCGGCGACCTACCGGGTCACCGGCTCCTGGTCGGGTGGATTCCAGGCCGAGGTGGTGGTCAGCAACCCCGGCACCAGGCCCATCGCCGGCTGGACGCTTGGCTGGACCTTCCCCAACGGCCAGCGCATCAGCCAACTGTGGGGCGGCACCCACACCCAGAACGGGGCCGTCGTCTCGGTCGTGGACAGCGGCTGGAACGGCGCGCTCGGCGCCGGGGCCAGCACCACGATCGGTTTCCTCGCTTCCTGGACCGGCACCAACTCGCCGCCGCCCACGGTGACCTGCACGAGTCGCTGACCCGGTGGCCCGGCGTCGTCCGGGCCACCCGTGAACACCGGTCCGCCGGGGTTGCCTGAGGGGTCCGGCACCCCGGCGGACCGGGCGCAACCCCGATCGCGCGTCGTCACGCCTGCGCGACGGGAGAGGCCCCGCCGAAGATGTGTCGACGGGGCCTTCGCGTGCCGTTCGCTAGTCGTCCAGGCCGACGGGGGAGTTGGGGCGGTCGACGTCGACGAACTCGACGTCGTTCACCGCGCGGTCGTCCCGGCTGCCGGCGGCGCGGGCGGCGGAGCCCACGGCCCAGCCGACCGCCGCGCCGACCAGCACGGCGCCGATCAGCAGCGTCCACGGCAGCGCCGGCTGGCGGCCGGCGAGCGCGTCGAAGGCGCGCGAGGCCCGAAGCCGTGCCTCCTCCGCCGCGGAGCCCACCAGGTCACCGGCGCCGTCGGCGAGGTCGCCGCCGCTGCGACGGGCCGACCGCGCGGTGTCCCGGACACTGTCTCCCGCGGAGCTGACGGCGGAGAGCAGCTGCTCCCACGCCTGGTCCGCGATCCGCTCCGGCTTGCTGCGCCGGTCCAGCAGGTTCGTTCCGAACATCGTGGTTACCTCCTCAGGTGCCGAAGCCGCCGGCCACTTCGGACTTCGGCGTCCGTCCAGCGCGACACGGTTCGCTGATTGCGCAGTGCCCCGAGCCGGTCCGGCGCAAACCCGGTCCGGCATACCCCTGCGACTAGGTCAGCGCACCGCCACCGCGGCCACACCACGCGCGAAGTCGTCATCGTCGTCATCGTCGTCTCCGCCGCCGAAACCGCAGGCCAGTACGAGGGCGAGCAGTAGACCGACGCCGGCCAACCCGGCCAGTCGCTTGATCATCGAAGGTCCTCTCCGTCACGGTGGGTGTCCCGGCCGATGCTAGGCAGCGCCGGCAACCACGTGGCCGGGTCGCACCGCGCTGGGCTGGCGCGACACGCAGGGCCCACGCGGGACGGGTGTGCGGGGCGGGGCGGATGTCGGGCTCGCCGCGCCGCGACCGCTACCCTGGTCCGGCGACGCGTCGGTTCCGACCGATCGTCGACTGATCAGATAACGAAAAGTATTGAATGATCAGATACCGAAAAGTGGGGATTTGGGCGACTTTGCGCGTCCGGATCCGTGAATTGCTCATCCCGAGGGGTGGCGACCGAGGCCGTTGGCGGAATACTCTCGGTCGCGGCCCGCGTACTGATGAGGCGCCCGGGGGACGGGCGGGTGGAGGTGCTCGCGTGAGCCTGTTGATCGTGAAGTCGGTCCTGTCCGGTGGTGTCATCGAGATCGCCCCTCGGGGTGAGATCGACGTCGACACAGCGTACGAGGTGCGTGAGGCGATCGCGGAGGTGCTGGCCAAGAGCCGACCGCTCCGCATCGAGCTGAACATGAGGCTGGTCACCTTCATCGACTCCGTGGGCATCAGCGCCATGGTTGCCGGCTTCCAGACCGCCGAGGTCAGCGGCATCAAGCTGGTCGTCACCGAGCCGAGCCGGTTCGTGCACCGTCAGCTCTGGGTGACCGGCCTGCTCGGTCTCTTCGGCGCGCCGGAGCCCTACTTCGCCGGTGCCGCCACCCCCGAGGTGCTTCCCGGCGCCTGAGCGCGGCCACCACCGTCAGGGCAAATCGTCCAGATCGGTCAGGTCCACGTCGGTCACCTCGGTAACCGCCCGGATCGCCGTGACCGACGCGTACCCGGCGGCCAGCAACGCCACGTCGGTGCCGGGCTGCGCGGCCTGCCCCGGCTCCTCCAGCGAGGTGCGCACGAAGCCGTGCCCCGACTCGGCCACCGTCATCTGCACCTGGCCGAAGCTGGCCAGCGCGCCGCGACGTACCCCGTGCAGCCGCTCGTGGGGCAGGTCGGGAGCGTTGACGTTGAGCACGCTCTCCGGCGGCCCGGACGTGAGCCTGGGGAGCAGGTCCAGGGCGACCCGCGCGGCGGTGCTCCAGTGTCGCTCGGCGTCGCGGACACGGGCCGCGGCGTCGACGGCAGCGCCGCCACTGGCGGCCGTCGCCTCGCCCGCGGTCAGCACGTCCAGCGAGACCGCCATGGCACGGCACCCGTTCGAGGCCGCGGTGAACGCGGCGCCCACCGTGCCCGAGTGCAGGACGGCGCGGCCGGCGTTGGCGCCCCGGTTGATGCCCGACAGCACCACCGACGGCGGCGGACCGAACGCGCCGTGCAGGGCGATCAGCGTGATGAAACCGGGTGAGCCGCCGACACCGTAGGCGGGCACCCCCGGCAGGTCGGGCAGCGGATGGTCGTGCACCACCACCCGCCCGTCCCGCTCCACCGCGCTCATCGCGGCGCTGGTGCCGCTCGCCTCCTCCAGCGGCGCCGCGACCACCACGTCCAGGCCCCGCTGCGCGGCCGCCAGGGCCAACGCCTGGATGCCCGGTGCGCCGATCCCGTCGTCGTTGGTCACGAGCACCCGCAGCGTCATCGCTCGACCACCCGGTCGGCCAACTCGTCGGGCGTGGTCCGCTCCTGTTGCCGGGTGTCCGCCGGGGCGAGGTGGATCCGCTCCACCAGGCCGGTGATCGAGTCCAGGCGTCCGGTGCCCAGGCCGTGCCGGGTGACGTTCAGCGCGCCCGCCGCGGCGCCGGTACGGATGGCCGTCCGGATGTCGCCACCACGGGCGATCACGGCCGCCACCCCGGCGGTCATCGAATCGCCAGCTCCGCGCGGATCGGCGGCCTCCAGCCGGGGCATCTCCACCTCGAAGAGTTCCCCGTCGACGAGCGCCAGCGCCGGCTGGTCGGCCCGGCTCACCACCACCGTCTCCGCGCCGGCGGCGTGCAGCTCGTACATCGCCCGGGTCAGCTCCGGGCCGCTCCCGTCGCGGGCGCGACCGTCCCGGATCAACTCCTCGTGGCTCACCTTGAGGAAGAACACGCCGCTGTCCAGCACCGCGCCGAGGTGGTCACCGGACAGGTCGACCACCACGCGGCTGCCGTTCGCGCCCAGGTCGGCGGCGAAGCGCCGGTACAGGTCGGCCGGGACGAGCCACGGCGCGTGGGGACCACTGAGGACGCTCACCTCGGCGCGCAACCCCTCGCCGAGCGCCAGGTTGTACAACTCGTCCAGCTCGTGGCGACTCAGGCGCTCCCCGGGCACGTCCACGACCTCCTGCCGGGAGCCGTCGCGCCGGTCGTGCACGTACGCGCCGCTGCCGGAATCGCGTACCACGACCTTCAGGTCCACCCCCTCGCTGACCAGTAGCGGCTCCAACACCTGGCCGATCTCGCCGCCGAGCGCGGCGCAGAGCACCACGTCGACCCCGAGGGAGAGCACCATGCGGGCCTGCCAGACGCCCTGGCCGCCGGGGTGCAGGTGCAGCTCGGGCTGGTCGTTCGGCTGGTCCACGGTCACCGTGAGCTGCGGAGTGGGCGCGAAGACCATCACGTGCCCGGTCACCGGTCGTCGCCGTTCATGCGTCCACCTTTCGTCACAACCGGTGATTTCCCATCAACCGACCGTAGTGGGAACGCTGCGCGAATACCGGGACAACGCACGGTGTCCGTCCGGCCGTTGCCAGCCGAGCGGGGGTACGGGACCATCGTGCGACCAGCGACGTCGGGAGACGGTGTGCTCAGCAGCGATACCTTCGGCTACACCGTCCAGGCGCGCTGCGCACTCGCGGAGGCGGCGGCGCTGTTGAGCGACCTGACCCGTCAGGGTGAGCTGCATCCCCCGATCGTCCGGGTCCGCGAGGTGGCGCCCCGTCCGGGTGCCCGCGCCAGCTACACGATCAACGACAGGCTGGCGGCCGGCCCGCTGCGCTTTCGCACCACCTACCAGGCGGACGTGCTGGTCAGTGAGCCTGACGAGATCGTCACCGTGGCGCGGCAGTGGCCCGCCATCACCGTACGCAACCACACCCGGCTGCGTACCGAGCCGGACGGTCTGGTCCGCATCGACGTCGACATCACCCTGCGCGCGCCGACACCCCTGTTCCGGTACGCCTTCCGCCAAGCCATCGCCGCCCACTTCGCCCTGGCCGCACGCCTGGGCGCGGTCCTCGACAGCCGTACGCCATGATCGCGATCGATCCAGGAGGTAGTGGCCTCAACGCGGCCCGTGGCCACTACCTCCTGGTTGTTGCGTGAGCTGACCCCGCGCCGCGCGAGGGGCGATCCTGCGCCGTGCCGCGCGTGGGCCGGCGTCCCCAGGGCTTGTAGGTGGAGAGCACCGTCGCGATGATCATGAGGGTGGTCGACACCGCCGGCGCGATCACCAGGTCGGCGCGGTCCCGGGCGGGCAGGGCGGCACCCAGGGCGTCGGCGTGCCGCAGGTTCGGGGTGAGCAGGAAGAGCACCAGCCCGACCATCACCGTCGTGATCACGAGCTTGATCAGCACCCACCGGTAGCGCAGAAGGCCCCAGGGGGTGAGCAGAGCGCTGGCGACACCGACGAGCCAGACGAGCACGCTCAACGGCGCGAAGAGCACGGTACCGACGAGCCGGGCGACCGGGTAGACCACGGCCGGATCGGCGCCGCGTTGTGCCGCGATGCCGAGGGTCAGCAGCACCAGGTCGGTCCCGAGCCAGCCGAGGGACGTGACCAGGTGCAGGGTGAGCAGTGCCTTGCGGGTGGTGGGCGCGATTCTCGGCATATCGGAATGCTCCCGGCCCGACCCGGCGGCGTCGTCCGACCGCCGACGACGTCCGGGGTACGCCCACCGACGTAGCCCGGCCGACGTCCACGGGGGCGCCGGCCGGGCTACGGGTCAGTACACCGACAGGTGTACGTGGTTGGTGTGGTCGCTGGAGGGGTCGCCGTTCCCCCCGCTGTACGCCTTCCAGCCGCTGCTGGGTAGCCAGATCTGCCTGTACCAGATCACGTAGAGCACCGCGAGCCGGTCGGCGTTGCGGATGAAGTACGCGGCCAGGTTGTTGCCGTACGTCTTGTCGGCGCCGGTGGCGTCCCCGCCGAACCCGCCCTTCGCGGCGGCGAAGTCGCAGGCCCGGCCCTTCGGATGCTCGCCGGAGCCGCCGGAGCGGTGACAGGAGACGTAGTGGTTGAATCCGGCCGCCTTGGCCTGGTTGAGCGCATGCAGGGTGCGGGGGGTGATGCAGCCGCTGGCTGGGGTGGGGTCGTTGATGCTGCACGACTCGGACGGCCAGGAGCCGTCGGAGTTGCGCGGGGCGGGTTGGGCGTTGGCGGTGGAGGTGCCGCGGTTGGAGCTGGTGTCGGCAGCCGTGGTGCGCGGCTTGGTGGTGGCGATGGTCAGGGCCCGTTCGGCCTGCTCCTTGCGCTTTGCCATCACCTCGACCTGCTTGCGCTGCTCACGGATCTCGCCGTCGAGGGCGACGCGGGTGCGGTTCGCCTCGTCCCTGGTGGTGTGCAGGTCGCGTAGCACCCGGTCCTCGTTGGCGGCCACCACGTCCAGCGCGGCCGCCCGGTCCATGAAGCCCTCGGGAGTGTTGCTGTTGAGCAGCGCCGAGACGGTGCTGAGGCGGCCGGTGCGGTACGCCACGCCGGCGATCTCGCCGACCTTGCCGTTCCGCACGGTCATCTCGGCCTCGGTGGTCTTCAGCTTGACCGCGAGCTGCTGTTGCCGCTGGACGGAGGTGTCGAGGGCCCGCTTCGCGTCCAGGTAGCCCTTGCTGGCCGCCTCGAGCTGGGCCCGTAGAGCGGGAGTGCCGCCCTCCTCGTCGCCGTCGGGTGCCGCGGCGGCCCGCAGGCCGCCGGGGGGAGCGGCGGTGGCGGCGCCGACCGGGAGCGCGACGCCGAGGGTGACCATCATGACGATCAGTGCCGCCAGTCGGGCGGCGGGTGGTCGTGCTGGTGCCACTGCGCATGTCCTTCCGTCAGCCGCCGACCGGGTTATTGACCCGTAACCCAAATGGTTTGTGATCGTTTGGGGTGTATGGGCGTTACGGTGCGGGACGCGCGTCGGCT
>NZ_JBNCKT010000032.1:0-50946 GCF_049841675.1 Micromonospora sp. DT4 | reverse complement strand
CCGCAACCACCAACCAGCACCGAATCTTCGCGCACCATGGTGCGCCTCGATGACGGCGCCGTGTTGCTGACCTGCGGTTATACGGTCCACGACGACCCCGGCCACACCGGTTTTGTCGACCGGCCAGGCATCACGTATGCTTTCCAAGCCTCCGGCGGGGCCGGATGGGAGCAAGTCCGCTTGAAGTTGCGAGTGTGCAATGATGGCGGGGCCGCCCTCATCGTCTAGCGGCCCAGGACGCCGCCCTTTCAAGGCGGTAGCACGGGTTCGAATCCCGTTGGGGGCACGACCGGCGTAAGTCGGAGCAACACAAGCTAGGTCCTGTGGAGCAGTTGGAGTGCTCGCCGCCCTGTCAAGGCGGAGGTCGCGGGTTCAAGTCCCGTCAGGACCGCAGCGCTGACGCCGCGCATAGCGCGGCGTTCTGCGTATCGGAGCGTGTGATCCTGTGAGCAGTTCGATCTGCTGACGGGTAGCATGAGCTGAGCAATAGGGCCAGGTAGCTCAGTTGGTACGAGCGTCCGACTGAAAATCGGAAGGTCGGCGGTTCGACCCCGCCCCTGGCCACATAGCCTTTCGCCGGGCTACAGAGGTCCCCACCAGCGGATACGCAGGTGGGGATCTTGCTTTGTGCGGCCCCGTCCTCCGGCCGCCCGCAGGTGCCACGTCACCGCGGTCGAGTCGACCACTCCCCCGCCAGCGCGGTAGTCGCGAAATCTTGAACAGTTTCCGTTAGGTCCGAACGGAAACTGTTCAAGATCTCCGCGTCCGGTCACCGGTCCCGGCGGTCCTGGCTGCGGTGCTGGGCGATCCCGCCCTGGATCGCCTCCCACACGCTGCGTCCGGCCTGCCGGATGCTCTCGCCCGCCTGCTCGGCGAGCTGCGCCGCGCTCTGGGCTGCCGCCTGCGCCCCGCCCGCCGCACCACCACCGCCCTGCGCACCACCGCCCTGCTGATCACCGGCCTGCGCACCACCGCCCTGCTGATCACCGGCCCGCTGGCCGGCGCCTCGTTGATCGCCGCTTGGGCCGTCCCCGGCCCGGCCGTGCTCGCCGCGACCCGCCGAGCCGCCACCACCCGGGGCACCGCCCGGGCCGCCACCACCCGGGCCACCAGTCGGGCCACCACCCGGACCACCGCCCGGGGTGCCGCCGGCCGGACCAACGCCCCCTCCGCCAGCCGGACCGCCACCGCTCGGACCACCGCCCGGACCACCGCCCGGGGTGCCGCCGGCCGGACCGCCGCTCCCTCCGCCGGCCGGACCGCCGCCGGCCGGACCGCCGCCCGCCGGGCCCCCGCCACGAGGACCGCCGTCGCTCCGGCCGCCGGCGGGAGGCCCGGACGGGCCCGGAGGGGCAGGCGGACCGGTCGGCGGACTCACCGGACGGGCGGGTCGTGTCCGCGTCTGGTCGCCGGCCGGCACACCAGCCTGCCGGACCAGTTCGTCGCGTACGCCGGAGTGCTGCGCCCGGGCGGTGATCCCGGCGGCGCCGGCCGCCAACTGCTCGGTACTGCGGTTGACGTCGTCGAGCGCGCCGCTGCCGGCCCGGCCGAGGGCTTCGATGACCTGCGGGTTGTTGTCGATGGTGTCGAGCGCGCGGCTCAGAAGTGTCACCAACTGCTCCAGCCGGACCCGTAGCTGCGCCTCGGCGTGCACCCCGTCGATGTCCAGCTCGACGCCGTGTAGGTGGACCCGTACGCCAGCGTCCAGTTGGAGGAGGTTGGCCAGCCGGGCGCGCAGCGAGATGTCGGCGTCCAGCCCGTCCACGACGAGGCGGATCGAGTCGACCGAGACCTTCGGGATGTCGAGGAGGACGTCCGGGTCTCCAGCGTCGACGTCCCGGTCCGGCCTTCGCTCCTGCGCGTTCTCGCTCATGCTCTCCCGCTCCGCCCGTACGCGAACCCGGTCGTCCGGGCCGCCCGGGCGCGGTTACCCGCTTTCCGGCGGGGCATCCCGTCCGTGACGGCTCGGCAACCCACTGTCTGGAACAGTGCACCGCGCGAAGCTGCACGCCCGGGCATCAGCCGGTATGGTCCGGGCCTATGGGACAGGGGATGGCTGATCCGGCCGACATTCGGCAGGACCTGGAGCGTTTCTCCTTGCGGTGCAGCCTCCTTGTCCCCGGTTCCGCCGAGCGGGCGTTCGCCGTGTTCACCGGCGAGCTGACCGAGTGGTGGGTCACCGAGTACACCTGGTCGGGGCCGGAGGCTCTCGCCGAGCTGGGCATGGAGCCACGGGCCGGCGGCATGCTCTACGAGATCGGCCCGTACGGCTTCCGCGCCGACTGGGGACGGGTGCTCACCTGGGATCCGCCTCGACGGTTGGTCTTCGCCTGGCAACTCGGGCCGGACCGGGTGCCGGTGCCGGATCCGGCGAAGGCGAGCGAGGTCGAGGTGCTGTTCCTGGCCGACGGGCCCGAACGGACCCGGGTCGAGCTGGAGCACCGGCACTTCGACCGGCACGGCGAGGCGGCCGAGGGTTATCGCAAGGCGCTCACGGCGGGCTGGCACGAGTTGCTCACCCGCTACCTCGCTACGGTGTCACGCGGTCAGCACCCCGCCTGAGCATTGCCGGGACGGGGTCACCGGTCGACTTGTCGACCGACCCGACCGGTGTCGAGATTCCGGCCGCCCAGGTGCGCGCGGTTACCCGCCTCGGCGCCGGAGCCGAAGCCCGTGCCGCCGAGCCGGCGTGCCGGAGCGGTACGCAGTCGCGGGTACTCCTCGGTGAGCCTCCGCTGCACCCGGTCGGAGCGGTCGGCCAGCACCAACGCCATCGACGGGGCACCTGAGTCGCTGGCCGCCGCCGACTCGGCCGCCCACAGTCGGCCCCCGATCACCTCCGCGAAGCCGGCGAGCCAGGACCGGCGGAAGGCGGCCGGATGGTCGTCCAGCGGCACCGCCGTGGCGGCCAGGCCGTGTGCGGCCTGCACGAGCAGCGAGGTGAAGAGCAGGTCCACGCGTTCGAGGTCGCTGGCGAAGCCGAACAGGTGCGCGACGAACCCGTTGCCCTGCTTGCGCCGGACACAGCGGCAGCGCAGCGGCTCGGCGACCGCCGCGAGCAGGCCGACCTTGTCCCGGGCGTACGGGGCGACGATGTCGAGCACGCGGTCACCGACCGGATCGGTGGTCGGGTCCCGGACCGCGAGCAGTGCCCTGTCGACGCCGTAGCGGGCGATCAACTCGGTCGCCTTGGCGGTGAACGCCGCTGACTCGGCGGGCGTGCAGGCCGGGTCCTCGGCCTGGGCGAGCAGCTTGCGCACCTTGCTGAGCATGGCCTCGGACATGCCACAGAGCTACCACACCCGTCCGACGATCTGGGACCACGCCAAAATTAATCGATCAGGACCATCGTCACGGTCGGCCAACCCCTCCACTACGGACGGTCAGCCAACTGTTCCGGAGGTCGCATGCCGTCCCCGACCGCTACGAGTACGAGCCGCTGGTCGCGTACCACGCCTTGCGAACGACCCGCACGGACGCGGCGCCCAAAGCGGGTGCAGCATTCACGCGGCCCGGCTGCGCAGGGTGGCGATTGTCGAACCGGCGAGCGTGAGCAGGCAGTCGGAGAGCAGACCGTCCGCCGCAGCCGCCCCGAACAGGGCCTCACCGGTCGGTACGTCCCGGTTGGCGTAGGCGCTCACGAAGCGCGCCACCCAGCGGGTGTCGTAGTCCGCCTGCTCGATGCCTGGGAAGTCCAGCGCACATCCGGTGCTCGGCGGGGCGTCACCGACCATCGTCGCGGCCAGGCACCAGGCGACCCCGTACGCCCCGGACAGGCCGGCCCGGTCGACGACCGCGTCGAACGCACCCGTCACCGCGTCCCCATCGCCGGCCAGCGCCGAACGGAGCACGGCGGTCGCGTCGTCGAACGTCTGCTGTGGTAGATCCGTCACCCAGCGCACAGTAGGACGGGGGGGCAAGCCCCCACCTTCCGTCACTCTGCGTGTTCAATGCGAGCGACCTGCGCATTGCGCCGCCTCCACGGCCCCGCGCTCGGCCTCGGCACGCTAATGTGCGCAGCGGACCTTCGCCTGAGGAAGGACGACCATGTTCGTATCACGCCGCTCGCGGGTGGCCACACTGGCTGCCTGCGCGACGATCCTGTTCGCCACGAGCGCTTGCGGGGACGACAAGGCCGACGAGGGTAGCGCCCAACAGGTGCGCCTCTACGGCACGGACGGCAACATGCTCAACTCCTACCCAGCGGAGTTGAAGGAGCGTGCCGATCTCGTCGACGGAATGAAGGGCACCACGCCCGCCACCCCGCTGCCCGAAGACTTCAAGAGCCGGCTACGGTCCGTCAATCCGGCGCTGACGGATTACCTCTACAGCGCCGAGACGTACGACGCCATCGTGATCGGTGTACTCGCCGCACAACTGGCCGGCAGCACCGACCCGGCCGCCATCGCCAAGCAGATCGTCGGCGTGACGAACAACGGTCAGCGCTGCGAGGACCCGGCCAGTTGCCTCACGCTGGCCCGCGCCGGGCAGGACATCGAGTACCGCGGTGTCTCGCTGACCCGCGCCGGCTTCACCGACAAGGGTGAGCCGGCCACTGCGAGCTACGCCACGCTGACCTTCAACGGCCAGCAGATCAACGACGGCAAGACCGAGTTCGTCGGCGCGGGCGCCGAGTCGGCGGCGAGCAACAAGACCCCGCCGAAGGGCAAGAAGGCGCGCCCCGGCGACGCGAAGGGCCAGAAGGCGCTGATCGTGGGCGGCCTGCTGCCGAAGACCGGTGACCTGGCGTTCGCGTACCCGCCGATGGCCGCCGCTGCGGCGCTGGCGATCCAGGAGATCAACGCCGCCGGTGGCGCGCTGGGCAAGCCGGTGACGTGGAAGGACGGCGACGACGGCACCAACCCGGCGGTCGCCAAGGCGACCGTCGCCAAGCACGTGGCGGACGAGGTGAGCATCATCATCGGCGCGGGCGCCTCGGGCATCTCCCGAGAGGTGCTGCCGGACGTGGTCAAGGCCGGCAAGATCCTCTTCTCGCCGTCGAACACCGACGCCAGCCTGACCGACGTCGAGGACAAGGGCCTCTACTTCCGTACCGCCCCGCCGGACAGCCTCCAGGGCCGGGCGCTGGCCGACGTGGTCCTCCGCGACGGGTCGCAGAAGATCGTCATCGTCGCCCGCAAGGACTCCTACGGCGAGGGCCTGCAAGCCACCGTCCGTGACGAGCTGGAGAAGGCCGGCATCCCCGGTGACCGTCTCAAGCTGCTCACGTACGACCCTCCGGCCGACGCCAAGGCGGCGCCCGTGAACTTCACCGCCGGCGCGAAGGAGATCAAGGAATTCGGGGCCGACGCCGTCCTCATCATCGGTTTCGGTGAGTCGGCTCAGGTGATCCGGGCGCTCGCCGACTCCGGGGTGCAGATCTGGCACTGAGCACCACCCGCGGGCCACGACGCACCACCCGTGAACCACGACGGCCGCACCGGCTCCACAGCCGGTGCGGCCGTTCTCGTCGCCGCGTCAGCGGGTCCGGCGGCGTTCGAGGAACTCGGTCATACGGCGGTGCTTCTCCTCGTCCTCGAAGAGCACCGCCTGACTCACCAGGTCGAGCTGCGGGTGCGCGGCGGCGGGCGCGTCGACGGCCAGCTTGGTGAGCCGCAGCGCCAGCGGCGACGCCTGGGCCATCTCGTCCAGCAGCCCGTGCGCCGTCGTCAGCAGTTCGCCGGGCTCGTCCACCACCCGGTTCACCAGACCGATCCGCAGCGCCTCCGCCGCGTCCACCCGACGCCCGGTAAAGAGCAGTTCCTTGGCCCGGCCCTCGCCGACGAGGGCGGGCAGTCGGTGGGTCGCGCCAGCGCCGGCCAGAATGCCCAACCGCACCTCCGGCTGGCCGAAGACCGCCCGGGCCGTGCACACCCGAAGATCGCAGGCGTACGCCAGCTCCGCGCCACCGCCCAGCGCCGGCCCGTCGACGGCGGCCACGCTCGGCATGGGCAGTGCCCTGATGCGCGCGAAGGCCGCCGAGTTGATCGCGGCCAGCGCGTCCGTGCGGCCCCGCTCACGGAGCTGACCGATGTCGGCGCCACCGGCGAAGATGCCCTCCGCACCGCCGGTCAGGAGCAGCAGCCGGGGCCGCGCCTCCAACTCGGCGCAGACCTGGTGCAGCTCGGCGATCAGGTCGGCGTCGATGGCGTTGCGCTTCTCCGGCCGGGCCAGCGTCACCACGAGCCGGTCCGGCCGCTCCTCGATCCGTAGACCGCTCACCGTGCCCACCCTCCGTTTGCGACCGCGCTCACCGCTTGACCCCGCCGTCCCAGCGGTAGAAGCCATGCCCGGACTTCTTGCCCAGCCGCCCGGCGGCCACCATCTCCACCAGTAGCTCCGGCGGCGCGAAGCGGTCCCCGTACGCGGCCTGGAGGGTGCGGGCGATGTCGAGGCGCACGTCCAGGCCGACCAGGTCGGTGAGTTCCAGCGGCCCGATCGGGTGCCGGTAGCCGAGCACCATCGCCTTGTCGATGTCGGCCGGGCTGGCCACCTGGTCGGCGACCATCCGGATCGCCTCCAACCCGAGGGTCGCCCCGAGGCGGGAGGTGGCGAAGCCGGGCATGTCGCGTACGACGACGGGGTCCTTGCCCAACCGGCCGGCGAGCGCGACGGCCGCGGTGGTGGTGTCCTCGGCGGTGGCGGGGCCGACCACGATCTCCAGCAGCGTCATCGCCCAGACCGGGTTGAAGAAGTGCAGGCCGAGGAAGCGCTCGGGCGCGTCCAGCCCCACGGCCAGCTCACCGATGGCGATGCTGGACGTGTTGCTGCCGAGCAGGGCCGGGCCCAGGGCGGCGGCGGCGCGCAGCACCGCCCGCTTCAGGTCCAGGCGCTCCGGCACCGCCTCCACGATCACCTCCGGTGCGGGGGCGACCTCGGTGAGGCTCGGGCGCAGGGTCACCCGCTGCCGGTTCACGGCGGCCTCGTCGGCGGTCAGCTTGCCGCGCTGCACCGCCCGCTCCCACAGGTCGGCGAGCCGGGTCAGCGCGGTCGCGCCCCGGTCCGCGTCCACCTCGACCAGCTCGACGGTGTGGCCGGCACCGGCCGCCACGTACGCGATGCCGAGCCCCATCGTGCCCGCACCGACGACCACGAAACGATCGTTCACCACGCCTCCCTGTCCGCCCGGGCAGCGCGCGGGATTCCCGCCGCGCCGGCCCGGGTGCTCGGCCCGTTGCGCTCGTTCATGGTGCGACCCTAGACAGCACGCCGACCCCGCCCATGCGTGGGGGAGTGCGGGATCGGGTACGTACGGCCCGTCAACCCAAGGGAAGGACCGCATCGAGATGAGCCAGGCACCGGAGAGCGTCACCTCCGACTCCGAGACCGTGGAGACCCGGGGCGACGAGCGGGTCGACCTGCTGCGCGCCGATACCAACAACGACGGCAAGACCGACGTGTGGGTGGTGGACACCGACGGCGACGGCAAGGCCGACCTGTTCCAGTTCGACACCGATGGTGACGGCAAGGTGGACATCACCATGGTCGACATCGACGAGGACGGCACCCCCGACGAGGTGGTCGACGGCGACGGCGGCCTCCCGCCCGAGCCGCTGCCCCCGACCGTTCAGGTCTGAGCCGTACGACGGCTCCTGCGCTCGTTCGCGAGGCAGGAGCCGTCGCTCAGCCGGCAAGACGCAGGGTGGCCAGGTAGTAGGGGGCGTCGCGCTCGTCCACATCGGTCAGCTGCCAGCCGCTGCCGTGCACCAGCTCGGCGAACTCGTCGGGCGAGCAGACCAGGTAGTCGAACCACTCGGTGCCCAGCTCCCGGTAGCGCAGACGGAGCCGTAGCTGGCCACCGAACCGCCCCCGGCGCCGGTTGCGCTCGTGGTAACCGGTGTGCAGCGGGTCGCGGGTGCCGTACGGGTTGGTGCCGTGCGCGATGATCTGCGCCCCCGGCCGCGCCAACGCGGCGAGCGCGGCCAGGAACACCGGTGCCCGCTCGCGCCCCTCGAACAGCCCGAGGTTGTTGCCGAGCAGCAGGAACGTGTCGTAGCGCTGCCCGTCGGCGACGTGCGTGTCCACCGTCCCGTGCACCAGCCGTCGTACGCCACGACGCCGGCTCACGTCGAGCGCGCCCGCCGACGTGTCCAGCCCGGTGACCGGTACGCCGCGCTCCTGGAGCAGCAGCGCGATCCGGCCGGCCCCGGTACCGACGTCCAGCGTCTCGCCCCGGGCCCGGTCGACGGCCCGGTGGTCGTACGGCTGCCAGTCGGCCGGCCCGTCGAGGTAGTGCGCCGCCGGAGCGCCGTTGATCAGACCGTCGTCCCGTTCGATGATCTCGATGACCGGCCGGGGCAGTCGGCCGCCGACCATCGGCCGCGGACCGACCCCGGTCGCCACGGCGAGCGCGTCCCGCAGCAGTTCACCGACCACGTCACCGATTCCAGGCTCCCCCGTCACGCCGTTCACGCTATCTGGCCGCTCAGTGGCCCGCAGCGGCCTATCCTGGCGGCGTGACCATGCTGGACCGACTGTCGGCCGAGAAGTACATCCTGCTCACGACCTTCCGGAAGGACGGCCGGGCGGTGCCGACCCCGGTCTGGTCGGTCCGCGACGGAGACGCACTGGCCGTGTGGACCCGGGCCGACTCGGGGAAGGTCAAGCGGATCCGCCACAACGGCGAGGTGACCGTGGCGCCGTGCGACGTACGGGGTCGACCGCATGGCGCGGAGGTGCCCGCCCACGCGACTCTCTACGGCGGTCGCGACACGGGTCGGGTCCGCGACCTGCTCAAGCACAAGTACCGCCTCATCGGTCGACTGAGTCTGCTGGGCAGCCGTTTGCGTCGCGGCGAGGGCGGCACGGTCGGCATCCGGGTGACGTTGACCGGCCCCGACGACGTCGGCTGACGCACTGCCGACTGACGCGCCGCTGTCCAGGGCCGGCGCGGGGGCGGACATGAAAAGGGGCGGCGGATCGAAATCCACCGCCCCTTTCGGGAAACCTCTATCGGGTCAGTCGCCCTGCCGCTGCTGCGGGATCTGGCCCTGCAACAGCGCCCTGACCTCCGACTCGCGGTATCGACGGTGGCCACCCAGAGTGCGGATGGCGCTGAGCTTGCCCGCCTTCGCCCACCGGGTCACCGTCTTCGGGTCAACACGGAACATCGACGCCACCTCGGCCGGTGTAAGCAGCGGCTCTGGTTCGTGCGTTCGCGATGCCATCGGTCACTCCTCCACATGTATAGACATCGGCCGGGGTCCCGCCGGCCGACGCGTCTCCCATGGTCCGGCTAGTCCCCGATGTCCGACATGGGCCGAACGGATGAAGGTCCCTAGACGGACGGATGAACCATGCCCGATTTTTACGACTTTTACACGGCAGAAACCATCTTATTCGGACTCATGATCACGGTTCGTGATGCGTCAACTACGAGACACCCTCGTCTTGGGAGCGCTCCTAGGGGTGATTTGCCTTAATTGCACCGCTCCAGCAGCTGCACGGCGCGCCAGCGGGCCACCAGCTTGTCGTACGCCGCCGACGCCTCGTCCGCCTCGCCCCGCGACAGGCCGGCAAGGCCGGCCGCGACCAGCTCCGGCGAGTCGTCCGCAGCAAGAGTCTCGTCAGAGAGCAGGTCGACCAGGCCGCCGTAGTCCAGCTCCACCACCGAGCGCGGGTGGAACTCCTCCAGCCACCGGGCCGCCTCCTCCACCGCCTCCGTGATCGGCGCCTCGCCCACCGACTTGCGCAGCACCGACAACGCACGGGACGAGCGACGACGAGCCTTGGAGATCTCCGTCCGGTAGCGCAGCGCCCGCCGGTCCGGCTGGGTGACGAAGTCCCGCTCCGCCGGGTCGAAGAGCACGAACCACCGCAGGGGTACGCCCCAGGTGGCGATCTGCTCATGCACCCGGGGCACCCCGTGCTCCAGCACCCGCGCCCCGCTGCGCCAGTCGTCGACGACCGCTCGGGCCTGCCCAGCGAGCACCGGCGGCACGAACGCGTCGGCGAGCACCGAGGGCACCCCGTCCCGGGCGTTGAGCGCCGCCTCAGCGACCCGGATCCGCAGGTTCCAGGGGCAGACCAGCAGGCTGTCGTCCGTCTCCAGGACGTACGCCTCCTCGGGCAGGTCGGGTAGGCGGGTCCAGCCCGCGCCCAACGCCTCGATCACCGCCGTCCGCTGGCGGCCGGGTCCCTCGACCGGGGCGACCGCCCGCCCCTCCGAGACGTAGCGACGCCAGTAACTCTGCCGGTCCCGGTCGAAGGCGGTCAGCGGCTCGTACACGCGCAGGTAAGAAGCGAAGAGCGACGGCACCGCGCGATCCTCCCACGAACCGCACCCCGGTGCGGCCAGCGGCCGGACCGCGCGCGCCGCACCGTGGGACGGCGGCGGCGCGTCGGGCGCCCGCACGGCGGCCAATACTAGGCTCGATCACACCGGCAGCATTCCAACAGGTCCGCGTCCCACGAGGAACGCACACCCCCTCCAGGAGCCAGTCATGGGCGTATTCGCGAGCACCGACGACCCGGTATCGACAGGTCACGAACAGGTCGTCTTCTGCCAGGACAAGCAGAGCGGCCTCAAGGCGATCATCGGGATCTACTCCACGGCACTGGGGCCCGCGCTCGGCGGCACCCGCTTCTACCCGTACGCCAGCGAGGACGACGCGCTCGCCGACGTGCTCGACCTGTCCCGCGGGATGGCGTACAAGAACGCGCTCGCCGGACTGGACCTGGGCGGTGGCAAGGCCGTCATCTGGGGTGACCCGGAGCAGATCAAGAGCGAGGCGCTGCTGCGCGCGTACGGTCGCTTCGTGGAGTCGCTGGCGGGCCGCTACTACACCGCCTGCGACGTCGGCACCTACGTGGCCGACATGGACGTCATCGCCCGCGAGACCCGCTACGTGACCGGCCGTAGCGTGGAGCACGGCGGCGCCGGCGACTCGTCGATCCTGACCGCCTGGGGTGTCTTCCAGGGGATGCGGGCGGCCGCCGAGCACGTCTGGGGCGCGCCGAGCCTGAGCGGCCGCCGCGTCGGCGTGGCGGGCCTGGGCAAGGTCGGCAAGTACCTGACCGGGCACCTGCTGGACGACGGCGCCGAGGTGGTCGCCACGGACGTCAACCCGAAGGCACTGGCCTGGGTACGCGCCAACCACCCGCAGGTCAGCCTGGTGGACGACGCCAGCGCGCTGGTCGCGGCGGACATCGACGTGTACGCCCCGTGCGCGCTGGGCGGCGCGCTGAACGACGACACCGTTCCGGCGCTGCGCGCCAAGGTGGTGACCGGTGCGGCGAACAACCAGCTCGCGCACCCGGGCATCGAGAAGCTGCTGGCCGACCGGGGCATCCTCTACACGCCGGACTACGTGGTCAACGCCGGCGGCGTCATCCAGGTGGCCGACGAGATCGAGGGCTTCAACTTCGACCGGGCGAAGCTGCGGGCCACCCGCATCTACGACACCACCCGGGAGATCCTGCGCCTCGCGGACGCGGAGGGCGTGCCGCCGGCGGTCGCCGCGGACCGGCTGGCCGAGCGGCGGATGGCCGAGGTCGGGCGGCTGCGCACGATCCACCTGCGCTGATCCGCCCCGGGGGCGGATCGACCGGGATCCGCCTCCGGGCCTCCCGCAATGGCCAGACTCGGTAAGCTGAGTTCCGGGTCACGTTTGGCATGTTTTGCCCGGTGTCACGGGCGCTCTCCGTTCCGCTCCTTACCAGGTACACTGGGTGACGGCCGGATCGCCGCGACGCGCAGAGCCGGCTGGCGGTAACCCGAGGTGCCGAACGATGGCATCCCCATGTACCGTAAGAGCCACGAGAGATGCCTGACGTCATCGGGGCCCGCCTTCGGGCTGCCCCGCATTCTGTGCGAGGGGGTCGAGCCATGGGGCGCGGCCGTGCTAAGGCCAAGCAGACGAAGGTGGCCCGGGAGTTGAAGTACCACTCCCCGAACACCGACCTCACCGCCTTGCAGCGCGAACTGGCGGGTGCTGGTAAGTCTGAGCACCACTTCGACGACGACTCAAAAGAGTTCGTCGACGACGATGATGAGAATCACGCGGACGACGACCCCGATCCCTGGGTCCGTCCGACCCGCTGACCTCTCGACGCAAGCTGAGCACGCGGTAAGCCCCGCGTGCTCACGCATGTGTCCTTCGGGAGCGAGATCGGTGCCGATCATCAGGGGCCTGCCCTGGCCGGGAATCACTCCGACCGCCGACAGGCCCCTGATCACGGCCGCCTAGCGCGGCCGGTTGTTCCAGTTGTAGAAGGTCGGGATGTTCTCGAAGTGGTTCCAGGCGCAGACCGCGCTGTCGCCGTCTCCGCCCGGCACCTCTGCCCGCAGCCGCCGCGCGTCTGCGGCCTCCTGTAGTAGCGCGACAAGCCCGGGGGCGGCCTCCCGCACGCGTTCGGTGACTCTGTCCGGGGCATCGTCCGCTTCGCGCTCAGGCCGCCGGTGACTGGTGGTCTCGGGCATGCTCCAACACTCCCTCCAATAGGCGGATCTTGCTGTTGCGGCAGTGCTCGGTCTCCGTACCGTCAAAACGCCCCAGCTCGAAGTAACGGTTGGCGGCATGACCGCCGCCACAGAAGCCGAAGTAGGGGCACGACGCTCGACACGCCTCCACCCCCGCCAGGAACTCGCCGACCCAAGGCGTCGACGCCGCACCGGCCAGGATCTGGGCCAGCGGGGTGGTCAGCACGTTCCCACTGCTGAAGTCGCCGTAGCGCGGGTCGGTGAAGCCGGCCAGTTCCGGGGAGAGCACCGTCACCGACCCGTCGTGCCCGATGGTCGGAATCGGATCGAGCCGGCGGGGCAGCACACCGTCCGCCGAGCCGTCGAGGACCGCCGCCGCGTACCGCAGCGACCACTCGACCTCGCGGAGGTGGATCCGGGGCGCCCGCCGCCAGGCCGTCACCAACTCGGCCCAGAAGGTGGTCACCGCCGCCGGGTCATGGCTGTTGTCGCGGGTGTTGACGCCTTCGGTCTCCTCGATGTTGATGCCCAGCACATCGCAGCCCAGATCGAGGAAGTAGTCGTACAGCTCCGCGGCGAGCCCCGGCGTCGGCCGGGACACCACGGCCAGCGCGGAGAAGGGCAGGTCGTGCCGGCGCAGCGCGGCCACACCCCGCAGAATCCGGTCGTACGCCGGCTGACCGCCACGGTTGACCCGGTCGCCGTTGCGCTCCCGGGGCCCGTCCACGCTCACGCTCACCCGCATCTCGTGCCGGGCGAAGAAGTCGCACCACTCGTCGTCGATAAGCGTGGCGTTGGTCTGCACATGGTGCTCGACCTCGGGCCCGAAGGGTGCGATCAGAGCGGCCAGGTGCTCCCGGCCGGCCGCCAGCGGCTCGCCACCGTGCCACACCACGGAGAAGCGACCGGACGCCGCCCACGGGTTGACCGCCGCCGCCACCGCCTCGGCCACCGGCACCGACATGCGCCGGTCGGCGGCCCGAAACGGCAGGTAGCAGTACGCGCAGTCGAGGTTGCACAGGGTGGTGGGCTGCATGACGACGTACGACGGGACCGCGGCCAGACCGCGCATCCCGCTGAACGGCAGTTCCCCAGCAGCCATCACCCTCCTCCGCCGAGCCCGAGCCTTTCAGGCTAGGCGGCGCTGGCCACTCGGGTGAAGCCCTGATCAAGTACCCGTACGATCACCGGAACGTGATCATCCTCGAGTGTGCTGACCCACCATCTGGACGTTACCGGTGCCCTCGATGATCTCGCCCGCCTGCCAGGCCTCGACGCCCCGACCCGTCAGCGTGGCCAGGGCGCGATCCGCGTCCTCGGCCGAGACGATCGCGAACATGCCGACGCCCATGTTGAACGTCGACTCCATGTCCTGGTCGTCGATCCGGCCCTTCGACTGGATCAGGTCGAAGATCGGCTGCGGCTTCCAGGTGGACCGGTTGACCACCGCGTCGACGTGCTCGGGGAGCACCCGCACCAGGTTGCCCGGGATGCCGCCGCCGGTGATGTGCGACAGCGCCCGCACCTCGGCCTCGGCGATCAGCTTGAGGCAGTCCTTGGCGTAGATCTTGGTCGGGGTCAGCAGCTCCTCACCGAGGGTCCGCTGCCGGCCGAAGTCGTCGATCACGATGTCCAGCCGCATCCGGGCGGCGCCGAGCAGCACGTGCCGGACCAGGGAGTAGCCGTTGGAGTGCAGGCCGGAGGAGCGCATGGCGATGACGACGTCGCCCACCTCGACGCGGTCCGGGCTGAGGATGTCAGCCTCTTCGACCACACCGACACCGGTGGCGGAGATGTCGTACTCGTCCGGGCGCAGCACGCCGGGGTGCTCGGCGGTCTCCCCGCCCAGCAGCGCGCAACCCGCGTACCGGCAGCCGTCGGCGATGCCCGCGCCGATCTCGGCGACCTTGTCCGGAACGACCTCGCCGGTCGCGATGTAGTCGAGCAGGAACAGCGGCTCGGCGCCGCAGGCCACCAGGTCGTCGACGACCATCGCGACCAGGTCGATGCCGACCGTGTCGTGGATGTCCATCTGCTGGGCGATGACCAGCTTGGTGCCGACACCATCCGTGGAGGACGCCAGGATCGGGCTCTTGTACTTCTTCGTGTCCAGCCGGAACAGGCCGGCGAAGCCGCCAAGATCACCCAGCACCTCGGGGCGTCGGGTCTGGCGCACCTTCGACTTCAGCAGCTCCACCGCACGGTCGCCCGCGTCGATGGAGACCCCGGCGTCGGCGTACGAGACCGAGCGTTTGCCCCTCTGGCGGCCAGCGCCGCCCGTCCACGGCTGGTGGTCGCTGCCAGCGCCGTTCGGGCTGCTTCCTGCGCCGCTGCGCTCGGACACGTGCGTCACGGTTCTCCCCTTTTGTGGTTCTCGGTGCCGCACCGGCGGTGGCCGGGCCGCGCCAGTTGGTGCTACGGGCGGTTTGCGGTCACGCCGCCCGGAGTGGCGACGAGCGGGCCGAAGCTGTCCGGGGTCTCCGACGTCGCGTTCGCGACCCGGCGGCCCATCCCTTCTAGCACGTGCTTGCCGATCAGATTGCCAGCCGGAAGCTCGATCGGGTACTCCCCATCGAAACACGCCCGACACAGTCGGGTCTTCGGCTGCTCGGTTGCGGCGATCAGGCCGGGAAGCGAGACGTAACCCAGCGTGTCGGCGCCGATGGAACGCCGGATGCCGTCGTTGTCCAACCCGTTGGCCAGCAGCTCCGCCCGGGTGGCGAAGTCGATGCCGTAGAAACACGGCCAGCTGACCGGCGGGGACGAGATCCGGACGTGCACCTCGAGCGCCCCCGCCTCGCGCAACATCCGGACGATCGCCCGCTGCGTGTTGCCGCGCACGATCGAGTCGTCCACGACCACCAGCCGCTTGCCGCGGACGTTCTGCCGCAGGGGGTTGAGCTTGAGTCGGATGCCGAGCTGACGCAGGGTCTGCGACGGCTGGATGAAGGTACGCCCCACGTACGGGTTCTTCATGAGACCCGCGCCGTAGGTGATGCCGGACGCCTCCGCGTAACCGATGGCGGCCGGCGTGCCGGACTCGGGCACCGGGATGACCAGGTCGGCCTCGACCGGGTGCTCCTTGGCCAACTGCCGGCCGATCTGCACCCGCGCCGCGTGCACGTTGCGCCCGGCGATTGTCGCGTCGGGGCGGGCGATGTAGACGTACTCGAAGAGGCAGCCCTTCGGCTCCGGCGCGGCGAACCGGGTCGAACGCAGCCCCTCCTCGTCGATCGCGATCAGCTCACCGGGCTCGACCTCGCGCACCACGCTCGCGCCGACGATGTCCAGCGCGGCGGTCTCGCTCGCCACCACCCAGCCACGCTCCAGCCGGCCGAGCACCAGCGGGCGTACGCCGTGCGGGTCGCGGGCCGCGTACAGCGTCGACTCGTCCATGAAGACGAAACTGAACGCCCCGCGCAGCTGCGGCAGCACCTCGAGCGCGGCCGCCTCGACCGACAGGTCGGGGCGGCCGGCCAGCAGCATGGTCACCAGCGAGGTGTCGTTGGTCGAGCCATCCGCGACGAGGCCACGCTCGGCGACCTCCTTCTCCAGCTCGGCGGTGTTGACCAGGTTTCCGTTGTGGGCCAGCGCGATGGTCGTGCCGGAGCTGGTCGACCGGATGGTCGGCTGGGCGTTCTCCCAGTTGGACGCGCCGGTCGTGGAGTACCGGGCGTGCCCGATCGCCAGGTGGCCGCGCAGGCTGGCCAGAGTGGGCTCGTCGAAGACCTGGGCCACCAGACCGAGGTCCTTGTAGACCACCACGCCCGAGCCATCGCTGACCGCGATGCCCGCCGCCTCCTGGCCGCGGTGCTGGAGGGCGTAGAGGCCGAAGTAGGTCAGGTTGGCGACCTCTTCACCGGGGGCCCAAACACCGAAGACGCCGCAGGCATCCTGGGGGCCAGGTCGTTGTGGATCAAGGTCGTGGCTCAGCCGGCCGTCGCCTCGGGGCACTACCGCTCCCTCATGCTGGTCTGGACCGGCCTGGCGGGGATCACGGGGCGGATCCACACTCCTCGGCCGGGACCACTGTCGTCGCCTGACAGTATACGCGAGTCAACGTCAATACAGAACGTCACGATTGCGCTGCCGAGAGTAGCGATCACTCGGACATCGGGGCAGCTAGAGGGGCAGATAGGCCGAGATGTCCGCCCGCACGCCGCTCACCTGAACACGACCACCCGCGACCGCCTCGGCCCACCCGAGCCGGCCCGTCGCGAGTTCCAACCAGGTCCGCGGCGACATCTCGACCACGTTCGGAGGGTTTCCTCTGGTGTGTCGAGGACCGGGGGCGCACTGGATCGCACCGTATGGTGGGACGCGCACCTCCACCGATCGGCCGGGGGCGCGCTCCGCGAGTACGGCCAACAAGGACCGGACCGCCTCCCGGAGTACCGACCGTTCGGGCGTACGCCCCTCGTCAAGCGCCGCCAGAGCTGTCACGACGGCGGTGGACTTATTGTGCGGAGAGGACACGGCGGGACGATACGACCCACCGGTGGAGCACCCGACACTGGCCCTGGGTCGCGCCGATCCAGTGGGACAAGGCATAGTGGCCGACGGCGTATTCGTACCGTGATGATCCCCGGCCCGGCGCCCCGCCGGCCAAAGGGAAGTCAGCCCGGAAGGCGGTGGACGTGTCAACACACCGACGTGCCTGGAACCAGCGGGCCGGTGTGGTCGTAGCCCTGGTTGCAGGCGCTCTGCTCGCCGCCCCCGCCACACCAGCAATGGCCGCTCCAAAGGTCACCAACGTCTCAGCCTCCCCAGGCACCGTCCAAGCCGGCGGCGAGACGACAGTGAGTTACACACTCAGCTTCGACGACCCGGTAGTTCCCGCCGACATAACTGTCGGCTCCGACAACCCCAAGCTTCAGTGCATCGAGGGTTGCTCGCAGGGGAACGTAACCGAGGCCAAGACCTACACGGCCAAGTTCAAGGTGGCAGACGACGCTTCGAACGGGTCCGCCCGCGTCACCGTCAGGGCCAGCGCCGGGTTCGGAAACGGACAGGGCTCGACCACGGTCAACCTCACCGCGAAGGCCGCTCCGCCGCCGCCGCCGCAGAACCAGACCGTGAAGTCGGTCTCCGGCAAGGTGGTCGTGAAGGCGAACGGCGACGCGGTGCCGAACGCGATCGTGATCCTCCAGGACACCGGCGGCCACCGCTACGACACGATCAGCGACGGCAGCGGCAACTTCCGCTTCAGCGGCAGCACCCAGAACCCGATCACCCCCGGTCGGATCGACGTGGGCGCGTCGGCCAACAACATCAACGCGATCAAGAGCTTCAACGCCAACGCCGGGCAGTCCGTCACCGGCCAGCGGATCAGCCTCGAGATCAAGGTCGAGGTGACGCCGAGCCCCACCCCGTCGCCCACCGCCGACGCCACCCCCACCGAGGAGGCGACCGAAGAGGGTGCCGAGGAGCAGCCCTCCGAGGAGGCCAGCCCGGGCGCCCCGGCGAACGCCAGCAACGAGAACGACGACGGTGGCGGCTTCGGCTCGTACCTGATCATCCTGCTCGGCGGCCTGCTCGTCGCGGCCGGCGTCGGCACGATCGTCCTGCTGTGGATGAAGCGCCGCGAGAGCGGCGACGACGATGACGAGCCGCCGGCGGCTGGCGCGGCCGGTTCCGCTGGTGCGGTGCCGGCGGCCCGTGGAGCCTTCCACGGGCCCGACGACCAGACCCGGGTGGTCAACCGCCCCGGTGGCGGGCCCGACCCGACCATGGTCGGCGGCGCGGCGCTGAGCGAGGCGCCGACGATGATGCACCGCCCGGTCGTGGACGACGTCCCGCCGGACCCGTACGCCGCGCCCGCCCAGCCCTACGGGGCGGCGGACCAGCAAGGTTGGGGTGGCTCCGGCTACGACGACGAGCCCGCCCAGGGCGGCTACAGCGGCTACGGCAACGCCCCCGCCTCGGGTGGTGGCTACGGCACGTCGGCGACGCCGGACGGCGGCTACGGCGGTGGCGCGGCGGACAGCTACGGCGCCGCACCCGGTTCCGGATCGGGCTACGGCGGTGCCGCGGCCCCGGGCGTTGGCTACGGTGCCGCGCCCTCCTCCGGGGGCGGCTACGGCAGCCGTGACTACACCGCGCCGGCCGGCGCCGGGGGTTACCCGCCAGCTCCCGCTGGTGGGGCGGCAGGCTACGGCGAGCGCTTCGACGAGCCGACCGGCCGGTACACCGGCGACAGCGCGCAGTACCCGGCTCCGGCCGACCCGTACGCCACCGGCGTGTACCAGCCGGAGCAGCAGGGCCAGGGCTACGGCCAGCCCGATCCGACCACGCCGCACGGCGGCGGTCGGGGGGCGGAGCCGAGCGGCGGCTACGGCCAGCAGACCAGCGCGTACGACCAGGGCGGCAACTACGGGCAGGAGCCTCCGCAGCAACGCGGCGGCTACGACGACCGGAGCTACGACCAGGGCGGCTACGGCCAGCCCGCCAGCGGGTACGACCAGGGCGGCAACTACGGGCAGGAGCCCCCGCAGCAACGCGGCGGCTACGACGACCGGAGCTACGACCAGGGCGGCTACGGCCAGCAGCAAGGTGGCGGCCGGGCCCGGCCGGACGCTCCCCCACCCACCGAGCGCAGCGGCCGACGCCTCGACTGGCTGGACGACTGACCCTTCCCCCGATACACGCCGAACGGCCGCCCGAATTTCCGGGCGGCCGTTCGGCTGTCACCGCTGACCGCGCGCCCACCGCATCGGCGTGATCGCCCCGCCTTTCAGGAGGGCGAGGGCGAGGGCGAGGGCGACCCGGATATACCGACTTCGCCGGCCTGCTCGGGCCGGTCGCGTGTCATCAGGCGGCAGACGTGTGGTCAGGCGGCGGAGTAGACGCCCTGGCGGAGCAGCGGTACGACGTCGGACACGCCCACCTGGACGGCGATGTCCACGTCGGCCTCGAAACCGCCTTCGGTCAACTCTCGACCGGACACGCTGCCGCGTACCGCGGCGGGTACGTCCGGAGTGCTGGCCAACGCGGCGAGCGCCATGGCCGCCTCCACGGAGAGGCCGCCCGGTACCCCGGACAGCGCGTCCAGCACGCTCGCCGCGCCGAGCTGGTCCTCGACCGACGGGCGCAGCGACCCGTCGGGCCACCGCTCACCCGAGGCGATGACGCCGATCGGAGCACCCGTCGTCCCGTACCCCTGGCGGCACAGCCAACGCCCGACGGCGCTGGCGTTACGCAGACACGCCGCGACCACCGGCAGCCCGGTGGCGCTGGCAGCGGTGCTGATGGCCGAGCCGTTCGGTGAGGGCAGCACCAGGTCCGCGACGATCGGCGCGGCGCTCAACGCGGCCGGTGAGAGCGACCACGGATGGTCGGCTGCCACCCGGCGACGACCGACCGCCGCCACCGCGCCGACCCGTAGCGCGTACTCGGCGGCCTGCTCGCCCCACGGGAAGGGGTGCACCCGCATGCCCCGGGCGACCGCCACCTCCACGGCGGTGGTGAACGAGAGCACGTCCACCACCACCAGCGCCGCGCAGACCCGGCCGAGCTCGGCCGCCCCGGTCAGACCCCAGTCGAACCTGGCACCTGACCCGGGCTGGCCGTAGACGGCCGCCGTCAACGCCTCAGCGCTCGTCAGGCGACGGTTCGGTGGCACCGGAGTCAGACTCGGACGGCTGCTCCGGCCCGATCGGGTCGACAGCTCCGGTCTGCGGGGACGGGCCGGCCGACGCGATCGGCTCGGAGAGCACCTCCGACGCGTCCACCGGCTCGGCCGGGGCACCCGGCAGCGGCACGGCCTCGACCGCGCCCGCCACACCGGCGGCCGGCGCGGGCACCTCAGCGACGGCGGGCTCGGGCGTCCCACCAGCGGCCTGTTCGGACGTACCGTCAGCGGCCGGAACCTCGACGGCGGCGGTGCCGCCGAAGAGGCGCGGCAGCGTCTCGGTGTGCGCGGCGCGCAGCTCGTCCAGACCGATCCGGAACTGGCCGTGCACCTCGAGCGCCCCGCCGGACGGGTCGGTGACGCCGATCAGCTCGAACGGCACGCCCCGCTCGGCGCAGAGCGCCGCGAACGCCTTGTCGTGGCCGCGCGGCACCGACACCAGCGCCCGCGTGGCGGACTCGCTGAACAGGTAGACGAACGGCATCGAACCGTCGGCGAACTGCTCCGGCACGGCGATCCGGGCGCCGACGCCACGCCGCAGGCAGGACTCGACCAGGCTCTGCGCGAGACCACCGTCGGACAGGTCGTGCGCCGAGCTGAGGTGACCCACCCGGGCGGCCTCGGCCAACAGGTCGGCCAGCGCCTTCTCGCGAAGGAGGTCGACCTGCGGCGGGATGCCGCCGAGGTGCTCGTGCGTCACCCAGGCCCACTCCGAGCCGGACAGCTCCACGTTCGTCTCACCGAGCAGGTAGAGCTGGTCGTGGTCGCCGCCGGGGCGCGGGACGAAGCCCATCGGCACCCGGTCGGCCACGTTGTCCAGCACACCCAGCACCCCGACCACCGGGGTCGGGTGGATGGCCGCCGCGCCGGTCTGGTTGTAGAAGCTGACGTTGCCGCCGGTGACCGGGATGCCCAGCTCCAGGCAGCCGTCCGCCAGGCCGCGTACGGCCTCGGCGAACTGCCACATCACGCCCGGGTCCTCCGGGGAGCCGAAGTTGAGGCAGTTGGTGACGGCGATCGGCTTCGCGCCGGTCACCGCCACGTTCCGGTACGCCTCGGCGAGGGCCAGCTTGGTGCCGTGGTACGGGTCGAGCCGGGCGTACCGGCCGTTGCCGTCCACCGACAGCGCCACGCCGAGCCCGGTCTGCTCGTCGATGCGGATCACGCCGCCGTCCTCCGGCTGGGCGAGCACGGTGTTGCCCAGCACGTAGCGGTCGTACTGCTCGGTGACCCAGGTCTTGTCGGCCAGGTTCGGCGAGGCGATCATGCGTAACAGGGTCTCCCGCAGCGCGTCCGGGTCGGACGGTCGCGGCAGCGTCTCGGCACGGTCGGCCTGGAGCAGGATCAGGTCGGCCGGCTCACGCATCGGTCGGGCGTAGACCGGCCCGTCGTCCACCAGCGAACCCGGCGGAACGTCGACGACCAGGTGGTCCTGCCAGGTGATCAGCAGTCGACCCGGGCGGCCGTCCGGCTCCGGTGCGGTGACCTCACCGATCGCGGTGGCGAGGACGCCCCACTTCTCGCAGGTCTTGAGCACGGCGTCGAGCTTGTCCGGCTCGACGACCAGCAGCATCCGCTCCTGCGACTCGCTGGCCAGGATCTCGTGCGGGTCCATCGAGGGCTCGCGCAGCGGAACCCGCTCCAGCCAGACCCGCATGCCGGTGCCGGCAGCGGCGGCGGTCTCGGTGAGGGCGCAGGTCAGGCCGGCGCCGCCCAGGTCCTGGATGCCGACGACGAGCTGGCCGTCGTACAGCTCCAGGCACGCCTCGATCAGCAGCTTCTCGGTGAACGGGTCGCCAACCTGCACGGCCGGACGACGGGCCTCGCTGCCCTCGTCGAAGGTGGCGCTGGCCAGCACCGACACGCCGCCGATGCCGTCGCGGCCGGTCTTGGCGCCCATCAGCACCACGACGTTGCCGGGGCCGGCGGCGGCCTTGTTCTGCAGCCGATCGACCGGCAGGACGCCCAGGCAGAGCGCGTTGAGCAGCGGGTTGCCCTGGTAGGACGGGTCGAAGACCAGCTCACCACCGATGTTGGGCAGGCCGAGGCAGTTGCCGTAGCCGCCGACGCCGGCGACCACGCCGGTGAGCACCCGGGCGGTGTCGGGGTGGTCCGCGGCACCGAAGCGCAGCGGGTCCATCACCGCGACCGGGCGGGCGCCCATGGCGAGGATGTCCCGGACGATGCCGCCGACGCCGGTCGCCGCGCCCTGGTACGGCTCGACGAAGCTCGGGTGGTTGTGCGACTCGACCTTGAAGGTCACCGCCAGCTTGTCGGAGACCTGCACCACACCGGCGTTCTCACCGATGCCGGCGAGCAGGCGGTCGCTGTGCGGTGCCTTCTCACCGAACTGGCGCAGGTGCACCTTGCTCGACTTGTAGGAGCAGTGCTCGCTCCACATGATCGAGTACATCGCCAGCTCGGACTGGGTGGGGCGACGGTCGAGGATCTGCCGGATCCGGTCGTACTCGTCGTCGCGCAGGCCCAGCTCGGTGTACGGCTGCAACTCGCCCGGAGTGTCACCGGCGCGCGGCACGGTGTCCACGCCGTCGGTCCAGTCGGCCGTCGCCGGCTTCGTCGGAGCGGCAGTGGGCTGCGCCAGCGGCTCGGTCGGCTGCGCCAGGGCGGAGTACGCCTCCGGCGTGTCCCGTACCGGGTCCGGATGGGTGGTCATGACCTCTCCTCGCTGCGCTCGTGCCCGCCCGCCGGGCGGTCGAGCCGACCGATGATCGTTCCGCCGGTCATGCTGGCGCCCCCACCAGGTGCTTGAGGACCGAGGTGAAGAAGCCGAGGCCGTCCAGCGAGGGGCCGGTGAGCGCCTCCACCGCGTGCTCCGGGTGCGGCATGATGCCGACCACGTTGCCGGCGGAGTTGGTGATCGCGGCGATGTCGCGCTGCGACCCGTTCGGGTTGCCGCCGACATAACGGGCGACGACCCGGCCCTCGGCCTCGAGCTGGTCCAGCGTCGCGGTGTCCGCGACGTAGCAGCCCTCGCCGTTCTTGACCGGGATGAGCACCTCCTGGCCGGCCTGGAACGCGTTGGTCCACGCGGTCCCGGCCGACTCGATGCGCAGGACCTGGTCCCGGTTGCGGAAGTGCAGGTGCTGGTTGCGGGTGAGCGCGCCCGGCAGCAGGTGCGCCTCGCACAGGATCTGGAAGCCGTTGCAGATGCCGAGCACCGGCAGTCCGCCGTGGGCGGCGTCCACGATCGTCTCCATCACCGGGGCGAACCGGGCGATGGCGCCACAACGCAGGTAGTCACCGTAGGAGAACCCGCCGGGCAGGACGACGGCGTCCACGCCGTGCAGATCCTCATCGCCGTGCCAGAGCCGGACCGGCTCGGCGCCGGCGATCCGGACGGCGCGGGCCGCGTCCCCGTCATCGAGCGAGCCAGGGAAGGTGACCACACCGACCCGGGCGGTCACGAGCGGGCGTCCGCGGTCTCGTCGGTCTCGACCAGGCGGACGGTGAAGTCCTCGATGACCGGGTTGGCGAGCAACTTGTCGGCGATCTCCCGGGCCTGGTCCAGGTCCGGTTCACCGGTGAAGTCGATCTCGATCCGCCTGCCGATCCGAACTGAGGCGACGTCGCTGACGCCGAGCCGGGGCAGCGCGTTTGCGACGGCCTGGCCCTGCGGATCGAGGATCTCGGGCTTGAGCATGACGTCGACGACGACGCGAGGCACTGGGCACTCCTGACTGTGTACGCAGTTGGGTGCCGACCCACAACGGGCGAGCGCAGCCAGCCTACCTGGCAGATACCGCTGCGGACGCACCGGCCGGGCGCAGTTCAGGCAGTGATCCACAGAACCGGCGGCGAGGGCGACCGGCAGGGCGGGACAGGCGGCCCCAGCAGGGCGGTTGCGGCGCGCTGGGTAGTCGAATCGTTACATTAACTGACCTCGATTGGCTTCTTGAAAACGATGCCCGTCAGCCCTGGCTTCATCGATATTGCTCGATGCTGCTCCGCGTCCAGCCAGCTCAAGACCGCCACCGTCCGGGTGACCAGTACCAACGTCACCGACGCGTACGGCGGGCAGGCCATCCGCAGCACCCGGATCAACGGCAACGCCTGGCGGGGCGACTCGGGTGGCCCGCAGTTCTACAACGGCCAGCAGGTCGGCGTGGCCTCCACGGCCGCCGGCTACAACATCCAGAACTACGGCAACGTCGCGTACAACCGGGCCTGGATCACCTCGAAGGCCGGTGTCTGACGGTTAGCGCCCCTGCGACGCGGATGGTCGGCGCCGCGCCGGCCGTCCGCGCCGCGCCGTTTTGCAGCATCCGATCAGGTGAACACGGCACACGATCGGGTCGCGCCACTCCTGACAGCATCGGAAACGTGCTGGTCGTGACGACAGAGCAACTGCCCGGCTACGAGATCCGCCAGATTCTCGGTGAGGTGGTGTCATCGATGGCCAGAACGCGCAACCCGTACCGCGAGGGAGTCAAGAACCTGCGCGGTGGCGCGTACGACCCGATGGCGCCGGACAACCTGACCCGCTGGCGTACCGACTCGGTGACCCGCCTCGGCGAGGAGGCCCTGCGGCTCGGCGCGAACGCCGTGATCGGCATGCGCTTCGACAGCCGGGACTGCGGCGAGATGTGGATGGAGATCTGCGCGTACGGAACGGCGGTTATCGCCGTACCCACGATGCCCGAGGTCATGCCGGCCGACCAGCCGGCGGTGGCCGCGGAGACCGCCACCGACCCGGCCTTCGCGGAGTCCCTGGGCGGCATCGCCGAACCAGCCAGCGCCCCCAACCTGAGAACAGCAGCAGAAACCCCCACCGGCGAGTAGGGCCGACCCCCACCGAACCCGTTGATCATGGGATTAGCGGGTCGCCCGAGCCCGGAACCACCCGTCAACCTCATGATCAACGAGGAGGGGTCGGGGTGATCAACGAGGAGAGGCCGGGGTGATCAACGAGGAGGGGTCCGGGAGTTAGAGGATGGGGGGTGGGGTGTAGGTGGCCGCGTTGGGGTGGGTTTCCACCACCTTGGTGATTCTGCGGGTTACCGACTCCACCTGGGTCTTCGCCGCTCCTACGAAGGCGGTGCGGTCCGTTACCAGGGTGTCGATGTCGGCGCGGGACAGGCCGAGGCGGCCGTCGGCGGCCAGGCGGTCGAACAGGTCGTTCTCCGGAGCGCCCTTCTCGCGCATGGCCAGCGCCACCGCGACCGAGTGCTCCTTGATCACCTCGTGGGCGACCTCCCGGCCGACGCCGCGCCGGACCGCCGCCACCAGGATCTTCGTGGTGGCCAGGAACGGCAGGAAGCGCTCCAGCTCCCGGTTGATCACCGCCGGGTACGCGCCGAACTCGTCGAGCACCGTCAGGAAGGTCTGAAACAGCCCGTCGGCGGCGAAGAACGCGTCCGGCAGGGCCACCCGACGGACCACCGAGCAGGACACGTCCCCCTCGTTCCACTGGTCGCCGGCCAGCTCGCCGACCATCGACAGGTAACCCCGGATGATCACCGCGAAGCCGTTCACTCGCTCCGACGAGCGGGTGTTCATCTTGTGCGGCATCGCGCTGGACCCGACCTGGCCTGGCTTGAAGCCCTCGGTGACCAGCTCCTGGCCGACCATCAGCCGGATCGTGGTGGCCAGTGACGACGGCGCGGCGGCGGTCTGTGCCAGCGCGGCCAGCACGTCGAAGTCCAGCGAGCGCGGGTAGACCTGCCCGACGCTGTCCAGCACCCGCGCGAAGCCCAGGTGCTCCGCGACGCGTCGCTCCAGCTCGGCCACCTTGTCGGCGTCACCGTCGAAGAGGTCGAGCTGGTCGGCGGCCGTGCCGACCGGCCCCTTGATGCCGCGCAGCGGGTAGCGCGCGATCAGCTCCTCCAGCCGGTCGTACGCGATGAGCAGCTCCTCCGCCGCCGACGCGAAGCGCTTGCCCAACGTGGTGGCCTGCGCCGCCACGTTGTGCGAGCGGCCGGTCATGACCAGCTCGGAGTGCTCGTACGCGAGCCACGCCAACCGGGCCAGGGTGGCCACCACCCGGTCCCGGATCAGCTCCAGCGACGCGCGTACCTGAAGCTGCTCGACGTTCTCGGTGAGATCCCGCGAGGTCATCCCCTTGTGCACGTGCTCGTGCCCGGCCAGCGCGCTGAACTCCTCGATGCGGGCCTTCACGTCGTGCCGGGTGACCCGCTCCCGCTCGGCGATCGACGCGAGGTCGACCTGGTCGAGCACCCGCTCGTACGCCTCGACCACGCCGTCCGGGACGGCCACGCCCAGGTCACGCTGCGCGCGGAGCACGGCGAGCCACAGCCGCCGTTCCATCCGTACCTTCTCCTCGGGCGACCAGAGGGCGACCAACTCGGGCGAGGCGTACCGGTTGGCGAGCACGTTGGGGATCGTCGTCACGTACCTCATCCTCTCGCACCGGGCGAGCAGCCTGGGCAGGAGGCCCGGGCAGCGGTGGTGCCCAGCACGCGGGCGGGGCTCAGCGTTCCAGGATCGCCGTCACGCCCTGGCCGCCCGCCGCGCAGATGGAGATCAGCCCTCGTCCGCTGCCCTTGGAGGCCAGCAGCTTGGCCAGCGTGGCGACGATCCGTCCACCGGTGGCGGCGAACGGGTGCCCGGCGGCCAGCGACGAGCCGTTCACGTTGAGCCGGTCGGTGTCGATCGCGCCGAGCGGGGCGTCCAGGCCGAGCCGGTCCTTGCAGAACTCCGGCGACTCCCACGCGGCGAGGGTGGCCAGCACCTGCGAGGCGAACGCCTCGTGGATCTCGTAGTAGTCGAAGTCCTGCAACGTGAGCCCGGCGCGGGCCAGCATCCGGGGCACCGCGTACGCGGGGGCCATCAGCAGCCCTTCGTCGCCGTGCACGAAGTCCACGGCCGCCGTCTCCGACCAGCTGAACCAGGCCAGCACCGGCAGGTTGTGCGCGTTCGCCCACTCCTCGCTGGCCAGCAGCACGGTGGAGGCGCCGTCGGTGAGCGGCGAGGAGTTGCCGGCGGTCATGGTGGCCTGCTCGCCGTCCGGGCCGCGGGTGCCGAAGACCGGCTTGAGCGACCCGAGCTTCTCCAGGCTGCTGTCGGGGCGCAGGTTCTGATCGCGGGTGAGCCCCAGGTAGGGCGTCATCAGGTCGTCGAAGAAACCCCTGTCGTACGCGGCGGCGAGCCGCTGGTGCGAGTGCAGCGCCAGCTCGTCCTGGGAGCGCCGGTCGATCTGCCAGCGCAGGGCGGTACGGGCAGCGTGGTCCCCCATGGACAGCCCGGTACGCGGTTCGGCGTTGCGGGGGATCTCGGGCTTGAACGGCTGGAGCGGGCGGAGCTTCGCGGCGATCCTCAGCCGTTGGCCGACCGTGCGGGCGGAGTTGAGTTTGAGCAGCGTACGCCGCATGTCCTCGTTGACCGCGAGGGGCGCGTCGGAGGTGGTGTCGACACCGCCGGCGATGCCCACGTCGAGCTGACCGAGGGCGATCTTGTTGGCGACGAGGATCGCCGCCTCCAGGCCGGTGCCGCAGGCCTGCTGGATGTCGTACGCCGGGGTGTGCGGGTCGAGCCGGGAGCCGAGGACCACCTCGCGGGTGAGGTTGAAGTCGCGGGAGTGCTTGAGCACCGCCCCGGTCACGACCTCGCCGACCCGCTGCCCGGCCAGCCCGTAGCGGGCGATCAGACCGTCCAGCGCCGCGCCGATCAGGTCCGCGTTGGACGCGTCCGCGTAGCGGGAGTTGGAACGGGCGAAGGGGATGCGGTTGCCCCCGATGACCGCGACCCTCCGGATGCTCTGCACGATCCGCCTCCTCGGCAAGTGTTGCTCGAACCCTACTCGCCAGTAGGCTACGCCCATGACCGACAGGTACGCGAGCTTCGTCCAATCGGCCGCCGGCCGCGCGCTGGTCAAGCGCCTCGGGCTACCCGACCCGCCGCGACTGCGCCGACATCAGCCCGGCGACCCGCTGCTGCCCGGGCCGGCGCTGCTCGGCGCGGCCGGCGGCGGCCGGCTCGCCGAGCCGGTCACCACGATCCTGACCACCGCCGGGGTCGAGCTGCGCGACACCGGCACCGTCACGGCGCAGGACCGCTTCGGCGCACTGGTGTACGACGCCAGCGGCATCACCGACTCGACGCAACTGCGCCAGCTCTACGACTTCTTCCACCCGCACGCCCGCACGCTGCTGCCCAGCGGCCGGGTGATCGTGCTCGGCACTCCACCCGGCGAGTGCCCGACACCGCGGGAGGCGACCGCCCAGCGCGCCCTTGAGGGGCTGGTGCGCAGCATCGGCAAGGAGTTTGGCCGGGGCACCACCGCCCAGCTCGTCCAGGTGACCCGCGCAGGCAGTACCGCGGCGGACGGCCTGGCCCACTCACCTGGCACAACCACGAGCCTCGAATCGACCCTCCGGTTCCTCCTCTCCGGGCGGTCCGCGTACGTCTCGGGACAGGTCGTCCGGGTCGGCGCCGGCGCGGCGACCGCGTCGGCGGACTGGGACCGCCCGCTGGACGGGCAGGTCGTGCTGGTCACCGGGGCGGCCCGGGGCATCGGCGCGGCCTTGGCCCGGGTCCTCGCCCGCGACGGCGCCCAGGTCGTCGCGCTGGACGTGCCGGCGGCCGGGGACGCCCTCGCGGTGGTGGCGAACGACAGCGGCGGTACGGCCGTGCAGCTGGACCTGACCGTGCCGGACGCGCCGACCCGGCTCGCCGACCATCTGGCGACCCGGCACGGGCGCGTCGACGCGGTGGTGCACAACGCCGGCATCACCCGGGACAAGACGCTCGGCCGGATGGACGCCGACCGCTGGGACCAGGTCATCGACGTCAACCTGTCCAGTCAGGAGCGGATCAACGACGTGTTGCTGGAACGGAAGCTGATCCCAGCCGGCGGGCGGATCATCGGCGTGTCCTCGATCGCCGGGATCGCCGGCAACCGGGGGCAGACCAACTACGCCACCAGCAAGGCCGGCGTGATCGGCCTGGTCGACTCGCTGGCCCCGGCCCTGCGCGGGCGGGGGATCAGCGTCAACGCGGTGGCGCCCGGCTTCATCGAGACCCGGATGACCGCCCGCATCCCGCTTGTCGTCCGCGAGGCGGGCCGACGGATGAACAGCCTGGCCCAGGGCGGGCTGCCGGCGGACGTGGCCGAGACGATCGGCTGGTTGGCCTGGCCGGCGAGCGGCGCGGTCAGCGGCAACGTGGTCCGGGTCTGCGGCCAGAGCCTGCTGGGGGCGTGATGGCCAGGAGGAGAGAGCCGGACGAGCTGTCGGTCCACGAGCTGATCGAGGGCCCGACCGAGATCCTGTCGCGGGAGACGCTGGGCGCAATCCGCCGGCCGGAATCCGCCGACGCCGACCTGAGCGTCGAGCAGACGCACGACCTGAGCGCGTCCGCAGCCCAGGTGACCAGCGACCTGAGCGCGTCCGCAGCCCAGGTGACCAGCGACCTCAGCGGTGACCGGCCGACCGGCACGGGCAGCCGCGACCGCGTCGAGCTGGCCCGGATGCCGGCGGCCGGGGCGCTGTACCGGCGGGCCGCGCTCGGGGCGCTGCCGGGCCTCGGCCGGGGGCAGCGTGGGACCGACCTGCCGGCTGTCGAGTTCGCCGTGCACGGGGTACGCACCGATCGGGCACACCTGGCCGACTACGACCGGGTCTGCGGGTTCCGGCTCACCGACCGGCTGCCCGCCACGTACCCGCACGTGTTGGGCTTTCCGCTGGCCCTGCGGTTGATGACCGCACCCGGCTTCCCCATCCCGCTGACCGGCGTGGTGCACGTCGGCAACCGGATCACCACGCACCGCCCGATCACTGCCGACAAGGTCCTCGACTTCACGACGTACGCCCAGGATCTGCGCCCGCACGGCCGGGGGCGGCAGGTGGACGTGGTGCTGGTCGGCTCGGTCGACGGGGAGGAGGTCTGGCGCGGCGTCTCGACGTATCTGGGTCGGGAGCGCACGACCGACGGCGATGCGCGGCGCGACCGGGGCGAGCGGCCCGAGGCGCCGGCCGCTACGGCCCGCTGGCGGGTCGAGCCCCGGGTCGGCACCGAGTACGCGCGCGTCTCCGGGGATCACAACCCGATCCACACCTCCCGGCTCGGCGCGCGGCTGTTCGGCTTCCGCCGGCCGATCGCGCACGGCATGTGGAGCAAGGCGCGTTGTCTCGCGGCGCTCGAGACGCGGCTGCCGGACGCCCACACCGTCGAGGTGGCCTTCAAGCTGCCCGTTCCGCTGCCGAGCACGGTGCACTTCGCCGTCCTGCCGGACGACGGGTTCGCCCTGCACGACTCGCGCGGCCGGCCGCACCTGGTGGGTCTCGTGCATTGACGCACCCCCTGCCGATCCCGGTTCGGGCTTGGCAGGGGCGCACGTCTGCGCTACGTTGTTCTCACAACGAGATGTTCTCAAGACGAGAGAGACTCCGATGAACGAGCAGGACTTCCTGGCCGCGTACGACCCGCGGGCCTACCCGTCGGTCGCCGTGACCGTCGACGTGGTGGCGCTGACCATCCGCGACGGCGAGCTGCACCTGCTGCTGATCCGACGCGGTGAGGCGCCCTTCGCGGGGCACTGGGCGCTACCCGGCGGCTTCGTCCGCCCGGAGGAGGACCTGACCACCGGTGCCCGACGGGAGCTGGCCGAGGAGACCGGGCTCGGTGGCGAGGGGCTGCGGCGCGTACACCTGGAGCAGTTGGGCAGCTACGGCGGTCCCGACCGTGACCCGCGGATGCGCGTCGTCTCGATCGCCCACCTCGCGTTCGCCCCCGACCTGCCGGACCCGGCGGCCGGCACCGACGCCGACGAGGCGATCTGGCTGCCGGTGACCGCGCTGAGCAGCCGGCAGCTCGCCTTCGACCACGGCCGGATCATCGACGACGCGCTGGAGCGGGCCCGGTCCAAGCTGGAGTACACGCCGCTGGCGACCCGCTTCCTCGCCGCCGAGTTCACGATCAGCGAGCTGCGCGCCGTCTACGAAACGGTCTGGGGGCACCCACTGCACCCCGGCAACTTCCACCGCAAGGTGCTCTCGGTGCCGGGCTTCGTCGAGAGCACCGGCGCCAGCACCGAACGCGGCGGCGCTCGGGGTGGCCCCCGCGCCCGGCTCTACCGGGCCGGCGACGCCCGGCTGCTGCACCCGGCGCTGCTGCGCCCCGCCCGCGAGGAGACGGTCCGATGAGGCCCGCCGAGGCCATCGACCTGGTCACGGCCGCGCGCACCGACGCCGACCTGTTCGGCACCGACAAGCCGGCCCGCCGCTACCGCGAGCTGGTCGCGGCCCTGCACCCCGACCGCCTGCCGACAGACCCGGGAGTACGCGCCGAAGCCCTCGACGCGTTCGTCCACGTCACGACCCGGTGGCAGGCCCGGCGGACCACCGTCCTCGGCGACTACCGGATCGGCGCACCGGCCCACTCCGGCGACCTGGCCGACCTCTACGACGTCGGCGACGATCGACTACTCAAACTCCCCAGGCAACCCACCGACAACGACCTGATGGCCCGCGAGGCGCACGCCCTGCGCACCATCGCCGAGCGGGGCGACCCGCGCTACCTGCCGTACGTGCCCCGGCTGGTCGACGAGTTCCGGCACCGCGACTCCGCCACCGGGGCAGAGCGGCAGATCACCGTGCTCGCCACCGCGCCCGGCCTGCACGACCTCGACGAGGTACGGCGCGCGTACCCCGACGGGTTGGACGCCCGGGACGCGGCCTGGATATGGCGGCGGCTGCTGGTGGCGCTCGGCCTGGCCCACCGGGCCGGCGTGGTGCACGGCGCAGTCCTGCCGCGCCACGTGCTGATCGAGCCGGCCGCCCACGGCGTGGTGCTCGTCGACTGGTGCTTCTCGGCCCGAACGGACGGCACGATCCCGGCGCTCGTGCCGAACCACGAGGACTGGTATCCGAAGGAGGTCCTGCGCAGGCGGCCCTGCGGTCCGGGCACCGACATCGCGATGGCCAGCCGGTGCATGAGCTGGCTGATGGGGCCACGCGCACCCCGCGAGCTGGACACCTTCGCGCAGGGCTGCCGGCAGCGCGCCCTGGACGCCCGACCCGACGACGCCTGGCGTCTGCTGCGCGAACTCGACCAGGTGCTGGACCGGCTCTACGGGCCACGCACCTTCCGACCCTTCACCCTCTAGAGGAGCTGTCATGGGCAGTGGAACCTGGTCCACCGACGTGTACGACGCCGCCGACCGCTACCGGCGGTCCACCGGCAAGAGCGCCTTCTCCTACAGCGACAGCGGCGCGCGCACCGTGCACCCCGCGCTCGACCCCCGGGACGCGACCCGGGAAAGCCGCGACTCCGCCGAGCACCCCCGGTCGACGCCTGTCGCGGTGCTCTTCGACGTGACCGGCTCGATGCTCAAGGTGCCGCGCGTCCTCCAGACCAAGCTGCCGCAGCTCCTCGGGCTGCTGCAACGGCAGGGCTACGCCAGCGACCCGCAGATCATGTTCGGCGCGATCGGCGACGCCACCTGCGACCGGGTGCCGTTGCAGGTTGGCCAGTTCGAGTCGGACAACCGGATGGACGACGACCTCGGCCGCATCGTCCTCGAAGGCGGTGGCGGCGGGCAGATGACCGAGTCCTACGAGCTGGCCATGTACTTCATGGCCCGGCACACCGCAACCGACAACTGGGAGAAGCGCGGCCGACGCGGCTACCTGTTCATCATCGGCGACGAACTGGCGTACCCGCGGGTCAAGGCCCGGGAGGCGGCCGGCCTGATCGGCGACAACCTCACCGAGGACGTGCCGCTGCGGCAGGTCGTCGACGAGGTGACCCGCCGCTGGGACACCTACTACCTGCTCCCCGCCGGCAGCCACTACGCCGGCAACGCCAAGGTGCTCGACTTCTGGCGGGACCTGCTCGGGCAGAACACCGTCGTACTCGACGACCTGGACGCGGTCTGCGAGACCATCGCGCTCACCATCGGCCTCGGTGAGCAGGCCATCGACCTGGACGAGGGCCTGCGACACCTGGACCGCGCCGGCTCCGGCGCCACCGGGACCGTGTCGAAGGCGCTGGCCCGGCTCGGCCGGGGGCGGCGGTCCGAGGTGTCGACGCTGCCGGCGTTCCACGACACCGCGAGCGGGGTGACCCGGCTGTGAGGCACGTGGCGGTGGTCGACCTCGGCTACGGCGACGCGGGCAAGGGCACGGTCGTGGACTGGCTCTGCGCCACCCGGCCCGTGCACACGGTGGTCCGCTTCAACGGGGGCGCGCAGGCGGCGCACAACGTCGTGCTGCGCGACGGGCGGCACCACACGTTCGCCCAGTTCGGCGCGGGCACGTTCCATCCCGGTGTCGGCACGCACCTGTCCCGGCACGTGGTGGTGGACCCGCTGGCGCTGGCCGCCGAGGCCGACCATCTCGCCACGATCGGGGTGCCCGACGCGTTCGACCGGCTGACCGTCGACGGGGCGGCACTGCTCGCCACCCCGTACCACCGGGCCGCCAACCGGGCCCGCGAGATCGCCCGGGGAGCCGACCGGCACGGCTCCTGCGGGCTGGGGGTGGGTGAGGCCGTCGCGTACGGTCTCGCCCACCCGGACGACGCGCCCCGGGTCGCCGACTGCCGGCACCCTGCCCTGCTGCGCCGAAGGCTGACCACCCTGCGGGACCGGTTGACCGCCGAACTCGGCCCGCTGGACGCGCCGCCGGTCGAGGACTGCCTGCCCGCGTTCACCGGGTTCGGCGGCCGGGTCGCCATCGTCGACGGGAGCTGGCTGGCCGGGGCGCTACGTTCCGGGACCTGCGTCTTCGAGGGCGCGCAGGGGGTGTTGCTCGACGAGTGGCACGGCTTCCACCCGTACACCACGTGGAGCACCACCACGTTCGGCAAGGCGGACAGCCTGCTCGCCGAGGCGGGCCTGGCCGGCGACGTGACCCGGATCGGTGTGCTGCGCGTGGTCACCACCCGGCACGGCCCCGGCCCGCTGGTGACCGAGGACCCGGCTCTGCCCTTCGCTGACCGGCACAACCCGACGAACCCGTGGCAGGGGCGCTTCCGGTTCGGCCACTTCGACGCGGTCGCCCACCGGTACGCCCTCGCGGTGGCCGGCGGTGTCGACGGCCTGGCGCTGACCCACCTCGATCTCGCCGGCCCCGACCTGCGGATCTGCCGCCGCTACGACACAGGCGACCGGCTCACCCCGGGGCCGCCCGGCGACCTGGACCGGCAGGCCGCGCTCACCGCCCGCCTCCTGCTTTCCCGTCCGGTGTACGACGACCCACCGGCCGACTGGGCCGAGGCGGTGGGCGCGGAGTTGGCCACGCCGGTGGTGCTGACCTCGCACGGGCCCACCGCCGACGACAAGCGGGCGCACGGTCCGCTCGTCGCCCCGGCAGCTCTGGCCGATAGCGCCGCGACCGCTGGTGCGTGATCCGGCGACTCGGCCACCAGGCGGATCGCGCCCGGCGAGCATGGGGGGATGGACGCCCTGCTCGACCTCCTCCGTGGGACGGTCACCTCGCCCTGGGTGTACCTGTTGATCTTCGGACTCACCGCGGTCGACGCGTTCTTCCCGGCGGTGCCCGGCGAGGCAGCCGTGATCACCGCCGGGGTGCTGTCCGCCAGCGGCGGTCATCCCAGCCTGACCCTTGTGATCGTCAGCGCCGGCGTCGGCGCGTTGGTCGGCGACCACATCTCGTACGCCATCGGACGTGGCGGCGGCGCGAGCCGGCTGGCCCGGCTGCCCGACGGCAGCCGTCGGCGGGCCGGTTCCGAGTGGGCCCGACGCGCGGTGGACCGCCGGGGCGGGATGATCCTGACCACCAGCCGGTACGTGCCGGGTGGCCGGACCGCCGTCACCCTCACCATGGGCGCCGTGAGCTACCCCCGCCGCGCGTTCCTGCTGTACGACAGCATCGGGGCGTTCACCTGGGCGCTGTACTGCGGGCTGCTCGGCTACTTCGGCGGCCTGGCCTTCGAACGGGACCCGATACGTGGGGTCCTGGTCGGTGTGGGGGTCTCGGTGATCGTCACGTTCGGCCTGGAGGGAATCCGCTGGCTGCGCCGACGAGCCCACCGCCACGCCGCCTCCCGCCGCTGACCCCTCGCTGTCTGCCCGCTACCGCCGTCCGGCTGGCTGGATCCCCTGGGCGGTCCCCTGCTCGGGCTGGGTCTCGCCCTCTCGGTGACGGTGGTCGTCGAGGTGGTTCGCTGGCTCTGCGGACGCCGCGCGGCGCGTGCCTGCCAGCCGGGCCCCGACGCCGTCTCCGCCGAGGCCGTCAGTCGGCCGGCGGACGCCAGGTGACGCCGTGCAGAAGCTGGGCGGCGCCGAGCCAGGCCACGTTCATCATCCGGGTGGCCGTCTTCTCCGGGTCGGCCTCCGGGTGGTCCGCGAGCCAGTCGGCCAGCGACTCGGTCGCGCCGACCAAGGCGTACGCGACGACCTCCAGGTCGGTTGGCGCGATCTCGCGGCCCTCTTCGCGCAGCGCGTGGTCGAGCATCCCGGCGACCACCTCGACCAGCCGGGCGCGCATGGTGGCCAGTTCACCCGCGAACGGCTGCTCGCCCCGGGCCTGCCGGTAGAGCACCGCCCAGCCGTCGCGGTGGGCGCCGACGAAGCCGAAGAACGCCTTCAGCCCACGCCACAGCCGCTCGTCGGCGGGCAGATCGGGGGCGGCGGCACCGGCGATGGCCTGCATCATCCGGGTCCCCTCCCGGTGCAGGCAGGCGACGAACAGCTCCTCCTTGGTGCCGAGGTACGCGTACACCATCGGTTTGGAGATGCCGGCGTCCTCCGCGATCTCGTCCATGTTGGCGGCGTGGAAGCCGCGCCGGGAGAAGACCTTCACGGCCGCGTCGAGCATCTGCTGCTCGCGGACGGCGCGCGGCAGGCGCTTGAAGGCGGGAACGGTGGACACCTTGCGAGCATACCTACTCGTGCGTAGGGTTACGCGCGAGTAGCCAAATCTTCCGGAAGGCGCGTCTCATGACTGACTTCGACCCGGCCAACTTCGCCAATGTCGGGCCCAAGGAGTTCGCCCAGCTGGTCAAGTCCACCCCGGACGACAAGATCGCCCAGGTGATGTCCGGTGACCTGCGCGGCAAGGTCCTCGGTGAGGTGTTCGGCCGGATGCCGTCGCTGTTCCGCGCGGACCGGGCCGGCTCCACCAACGCGGTCATCCACTGGATCATCACCGGCCGTCCGGACGGCGGCAGCGACACCTACGAGGTGGTCATCGCCGACGGCAGGTGCGCGGTGAATGAGACCCCGCAGCACGACCCGAAGCTGAGCCTCACCATGGGCCCGGTCGAGTTCCTGAAGATCGTCTCCGGTGGCGCCAACCCGGTGATGATGTTCATGACCGGCAAGCTGAAGGCGAAGGGCGACCTGGGCCTCGCCGCCAACATCGCCAACCTGTTCGACATCCCCAAGGCCTGACATGGCCGAGTTCTCGCTCGACCTGAACGAGGAACAGCGGGATCTACGCGACTGGGTGCACGGCTTCGCCGCCGAGGTCGTGCGCCCGGCCGCCGCCGAGTGGGACGAGCGCGAGGACACCCCGTGGCCGGTGATCCAGGAGGCCGCCAAGGTCGGCCTCTACGGCTTCGAATTCCTCGCCACCTGCTGGGCAGACCCGACCGGACTCTCCCTGCCCATCGCCAGCGAGGAACTCTTCTGGGGTGACGCCGGCATCGGGCTGAGCATCTTCGGCACCTCGCTCGCCGTCGCCGCCATCTACGGTGCCGGCACACCCGACCAGATGGTCGAGTGGGTGCCGCAGTGCTTCGGCGACGTCGACTCTCCGGCCGTCGCCGCGTTCTGCACCAGCGAACCCGAGGCCGGCTCCGACGTCGGCGCCATGCGCACCCGCGCCGTCTACGACGAGGCCAGCGACGAGTGGGTGCTCACCGGCCAGAAGGCGTACGCCACGAACGGCGGCATCGCCGGAGTGCACGTGGTCACCGCCTCGGTCGACCCCACGCTCGGCTCGCGCGGCCAGGCGGCGTTCGTCGTACCGCCGGGCACCCCCGGCCTGGCCGCGACCCGCAAGCTGCGCAAGCTGGGTCTCCGCGCGTCCCACACCGCCGACGTCTTCCTCGACGGGGTACGCGTGCCCGGCCGCTGCCTGCTCGGCGGCAAGGACGCCCTGGACGAGCGGCTGGCCCGGGCCCGGTCGGGGCAACGTGCCTCCGGCCAGGCGGCCATGCGCACCTTCGAGCTGTCCCGACCCACCGTCGGCGCACAGGCGCTCGGCGTGGCCCGAGCCGCCTACGAGTACGCCCTGGACTACGCCAAGGACCGGGTCCAGTTCGGCCGGCCGATCATCGAGAACCAGGCGGTCGCGTTCGCGCTGGCCGACATGCGGATGGAGATCGACGCGGCCCGGCTGCTGGTGTGGCGGGCCTCGTGGATGGGCCGCAACAACCGCCCGTTCACGGGGGGCAAGGGCTCGATGTCCAAACTCAAGGCCGGTGAGGTCGCGGTGTCGGTCACCGAGAAGGCCGTGCAGCTCCTCGGCGGGGCAGGCTTCCTGCGCGACCACCCGGTGGAGCGCTGGTACCGCGACGCCAAGATCTACACCATTTTCGAGGGTACGTCCGAGATCCAGCGCCTGGTGATCTCCCGGGCGATCTCCGGCATGCAGATCCGCTGACGCTCCCGCCGCCGGCCGCTGAAGCGGTTCCTCCGCTCCGACCGGCGGTCCTTGGGGCCGGCGGCCGCCCAGGGCGGCGGGGTCCTTGGGGCCGGCTGCCGCCCAGGGCGGCGGCCTGCGGGCCGGCGGTCGCTCCGACCGTCGGCCCGCCCGGCCGGCGGTCGTTCGGGTCGGGTGTCGCCCGGTCCGGCCCGGGCGGCCCGCTCCTGTCTATCCGTGCCGACTACATCACCCCACGCCGACGTCGGCTGGGCCCACCGACGCGCCGGGTGCATGCTCAAGGAAGACGCCCCGACGATGGGGCTGTCCCGCGTACCACCCCGAGGAGGTCTGCGGCATGGACCTGCCGTTCGTCGTCACCACGCTGACCCGTCGCGGTCTGCTCAACCCGGGCCGTCCGGTCCGGATCGCCTCGCAGATCAACGCGCTGCGTACCTGGGGATGGAGCCTCGCTGGCGAGCTGCTCCAAGCGGCCGCCCGCGACCCCGGCCGACCGGCGGTCATCGACGAGGACGGCGTCGAGTTGACCTATCAGACTCTCCTCGACCGGGCCGAGCGGATGGCCCGGTCAATGCGGTCCGGCCTCGGCGTACAACCCGGCGACAGGATCGGCGTGCTCTGCCGCAACCACCACGGACTGATCGAGACGATCGTCGCGGCGACCCTGCTCGGCGTCGACGCGGTCCTGGTCAACACGGGCCTCTCCGCCGCCCAGTTGGCGACCGTCGCCGAGGAACAACGGCTGCGGCTGCTGGTGCACGACGACGAGTTCGCCGAACGGGTCCTCGGTCTCCCCGCCGAACTGCCCCGCCTCGACGAGCGCGCCCGCGAGGAGTTGGTGGCCGGGGCCTTGCCGGGCGAACTGCACCCGCCGGAGCGCGACGGCCGCATCATCGTGCTCACCTCGGGCACCACCGGCGCTCCCAAGGGCGCCCGCCGCCCCACACCCAACGGTTTCGGGCCGCTCGTGTCCATCATCGACCGCATTCCCCTGCACACGAAGGAGCGGGTGCTGATCGCCGCCCCAATCTTCCACACCTGGGGATTCGCCGCCCTGCAGGTATGCTTCGCGCTGCGTGCCACCATCGTGCTGCACCGCCGCTTCGACCCGGCCGCCACGCTCGCCGCCCTGGTGGCACACCGCTGCGACGCCCTCTTCGCCGTCCCCGTGATGCTCCAGCGGCTGCTGGAGGTGCCCCCGCCGGACCCGTGCCCGACGCTCAAGGTCGTCGCGGTCAGCGGGTCGGCCCTGCCCGGTGGGCTCGCCCCGAAGTTCATGGACGTGTACGGAGACGTCCTCTACAACCTGTACGGATCCACCGAGGTCTCCTGGGCATCCATCGCCAACCCGGCGGATCTGCGCCAGGCGCCCACCACGGCCGGCCGACCGCCGCACGGCACCCGACTGGAACTGCTCGACGCCAACGGCCAGCCGGTGCCGGAGGGACGGGTCGGGCGCATCTTCGTGGGCAACGAGATGCTCTTCGAGGGCTACACCTCCGGCGCCACCCGGGAAACCCGCGACGGGTTGCTCGACACCGGCGACCTCGGCCGACTCAACGCCGACGGGCTGCTCTTCGTCGACGGCCGGGCCGACGACATGATCGTCTCCGGGGGCGAGAACGTGTTCCCGTCCGAGGTGGAGGATCTGCTCGCCCAGCTACCGCAGGTACGCGAGGCGGCCGTGATCGGCGTACCCGACCCCGCGTACGGCCAGCGCCTGGCCGCGTTCCTCGCTCTGCACCCCGGCGAGACGCTCGACCCCGAGGCGGTCCGCGAGTACGTCCGGCACTACCTGGCCCGCTTCTCCGTACCCCGGGACGTGGTCTTCGTGAAGTACCTGCCCCGCAACGCCACCGGCAAGGTGCTCGCCCGGGAACTACGGCGCTACAACGGCTGACAAGCTCAGCCCGGGATCGTGATCCGACCCTCGATCGCGGCGGCGGCGATGTCGTTGCGGTGCTGCGCGCCGACCAACTCCACCCCGTCCACTAGGGCGTACGCCGCGTCCCGGGCGGTCGCCAGGTCGGGGCCGGTGGCCGTACCACAGAGGACCCGGCCGCCGGCGGACAGCAACGCGCCGTCGCTCGCCCGGCGGGCGGTACCCGCGTGGATGATGCCCGGCCGGTCCGCGCCGGTGATCACGTCACCGCTGCGCGCCGCGGCGGGATAGCCCTGCGCGGCGAGCACCACGGTGACCGCGGCGCCGTCCCGCCACCGCAGCGGCGGATGCTCGGCCAGCGTGCCGGTGGCCGCCGCGTGCAACAACCCACCCAGCGGGGTCTCCAGCAGCGCGAGCACCACCTGGGTCTCCGGGTCACCGAACCGCGCGTTGAACTCGATCACCCGAGGGCCGGTGGCGGTCATCGCGAGGCCGACGTAGAGCAGCCCCGCGAACGGCGTGCCCCGCCGCCGCAACTCGGCAAGCGTCGGGTGGACCACGTCGCGCATGACGTCGTCGACCAGGCTCGGCGGCGCCCAGGGCAGTGGCGCGTACGCTCCCATGCCGCCCGTGTTCGGGCCGGTGTCGCCGTCGCCGATCCGCTTGAAGTCCTGCGCGGGCAGCAGCGGCAGCGCGGCCTCCCCGTCGGTGACCACGAACAGGCTGACCTCCGGGCCGTCGAGGAACTCCTCGACCACGACCCGGCCACACTCCGCGGCGTGCGCCAGCGCGGCGGACCGGTCGTCGGTCACCACCACGCCCTTGCCAGCGGCGAGACCATCGTCCTTCACCACGTACGGTGCGCCGAACTCGTCGAGCGCCCGCGCGGTGCTCTCCTCGTCGGTGCAGACGTACGCCCGGGCGGTCGGCACACCGGCGGCAGTCATCACGTCCTTGGCGAACGCCTTGGAACCCTCCAACTGGGCGGCCTCGGCCGACGGGCCGAACACGGCGATGCCCTTGGCACGTACCGCGTCGGCGACACCGGCGACCAGCGGCGCCTCCGGACCGATCACCACCAGGTCAGCAGCGGTCTCCACCGCCAGCGCGGCAACGGCGGCCGGATCGGTCGCGGTGACGGACCGCAGCTCAGCGACATCGGCGATCCCCGGATTACCCGGAGCGGCGATCAACGCCGAGACAGCCGAATCGCGCACCAACCCGAGGGCAAGCGCATGCTCGCGCCCCCCACCACCCACCAAGAGAACCCGCACAACCGCCCACCCTACCGCCCCACCCCCACCCACCCCCGCCCCCCGCCGCAGCTTCGGTGATCATGAGGTTGGCGGGGCCAGTTTTGATCCACTAGGTCGCTAATCTCATGATCGATGAGGTCGGGCGGCGGCGATGGCCTGGCGGACCGCCCAAGGGATGTAATCGGGTTGCATCGTGTCCTGCCAGGTGAACCGGAGGACGGTCCAGCCGGCGTTGACGAGACGGTTCTGGCGGCGCCGGTCGGCGAAGACTGCCTCCGGGAGGCTGTGGACATCCCGACCGTCCGCTTCCGCGACCACCTGCGGGCGGCGCCAGCCGAGGTCACCGACCCCCAGGAGGTAGCCGTCCGGATCACGGATCTCTAGCTGGAGAACGTCGGGCGGCACCCGACCATCGACGCAGCGGAGGCGGGTGCGGGTTTCCAACGGTGACTGAGACCGGCCGTCGGCCTCGGCGAGGTAACCCCGTGCCGCGACCGCGCCCCGCCGACCCTTGATCAACGTCGGAATGCTCGCCAGGCAGTCGACCGTGAGCAGGCCACGATTGAGGGCCGAATCGAGCACCGAGACCGAGGCGTACCGGTGCTCCCGAAGGATGATCTCGCTGACGGTCGTCAGCGGCGTGGTTACCGCGATTCCGTTCAGCCTGCACACCGTGGCCGGCGGATGTTCGAGCTGGTGCAACACAATGGCCGGATCTGCGATCCGCGCCAACCTGGCCGCCCTACCGGGCAGCGCCACGTGGATCTCGTCACGTTGCGGCAGGCCGGCAATGCCGTGCAGTTCAGCCGCCGTCCCGAATACCGCGTGCGCGGGCGGACCCAGCGAGAGCACGCCAGCGCGGATGCGACATCGACGGCCGAGCGGGTCGCCGGGACGGCCACGCGTCAGGTAAACCGCCCGGGCCGCCCGCCGCCACCGGCCGACGGCTGCAAGCTGATCGATATCGTTCCGGCTGAATCCGACCCGCATCGCCTGCCCCCGGGTGACCAACCCATCTTACTCGGCAGCGATGGAATGCAAGAGGTCTGTGCGATTCACGGCAGTCACGCTGCCGCGCCGGGCACCCGGCACACCATCCCTGTGGACAACCCTGTGGACAACACCTCCCGCGGCCTCTGGTGATCATGAGGTTGGCGGGGAACTCGATCTTCAGAGGCCTCGCCAACCTCATGATCACCTGGGCGAAAGCGCCCGGGGGGTTAGGGGAGGAGGGGGTGTTGGACTACGTTTTCGTCTCGGCCTGGGCCTACGCCGATGACGCTCACCCTCGTGTTGCAGAGTTCCTCGATGCGGGCGATGTAGCGGCGGGCGTTCTCCGGGAGGTCCTCGGGGGTGCGGGCCTTGGTGATGTCCTCCCACCACCCGTCCAGCTCCTCATACACCGGCGTGGCGTGGTGGAAGTCCGTCTGGGTCATCGGCATGTCGTCGACCCGCTCGCCGTTGATCTCGTAGCCGACGCAGATCGGGACCTTCGGCAGCCCGGTGAGCACGTCCAGCTTGGTGATGACCAGGTCGGTGACGCCGTTGAGGCGGCAGGCGTACCGGGCGACCACGGCGTCGAACCACCCGCACCGGCGCTCCCGGCCGGTGGTGGTGCCGTACTCCGCGCCGATCTTGCGCAGGTGCGTGCCGTTGGCGTCGAACAGTTCGGTGGGGAACGGCCCGGAGCCGACCCGCGTGGTGTAGGCCTTGCTCACCGCGATCACCTGGTTGATGGCGGTCGGCGGGATGCCGGCGCCCACACAGGCGCCACCGGCCGTCGGGTTGGACGAGGTCACGAAGGGGTACGTGCCGTGATCCATGTCCAGCATGGTGGCCTGGGCGCCCTCCAGCAGCACCGTTTCGCCCCGATCCAGGGCGTCCCAGAGCATGGCCCGGGTCTCGGTGATGTACGGCTTGAGCCGCTCCGCGTACTCCAGGTACTCCTCGACCGTGGCCTCAAGGTCGATCGCCTTGCGGTTGTAGACCTTGAACAGCATCTGGTTCTTCTCGCGTAGCGCGAGTTCCAGCTTCTTGCGCAGGATGCCCGGGTCGAGCAGATCCTGGAGCCGGATGCCCATGCGGGCGACCTTGTCGCCGTACGCCGGGCCGATGCCCCGACCGGTGGTGCCGATCCGGGACGAGCCGAGGTACCGCTCGACCACCCGGTCCAGCGCCCGGTGGTGCGGCATGATGAGGTGCGCGTCACCGGAGATCCGCAGCCGGGACACGTCCACGCCGCGCGCGGCGAGACCGTCGATCTCGGCGAGGAGCACCTTCGGGTCGACCACCACGCCGTTGCCGATGACGATCATCGCGCTCGGCGAGAGCGCCCCGGAGGGCATCAGGTGCAGCGCGTACTTCTGGCCGTCCGGGGTGATCACCGTGTGCCCGGCGTTGTTGCCGCCGGAGTAGCGCACGACGTAGTCGACCCGCTCACCCAGCAGGTCGGTAACCTTGCCCTTGCCCTCGTCGCCCCACTGAGCCCCGATGAGCACGATCGCTGGCATCTCTTCCGCCTCCAGAAGGCTCGGGTGCCAGGTGGCGACCGGTTGGCGAGCCCGGGGTGTCAGGTTAACAAGTAGTGACGGCGCGACCGGCAGGGGTCGCGCCGAGAGGCAGGAGGATCCTTCGGTGTACGACGTGGTGCTGCTCACCCTCTCGTCGGAGCGGGACGCTTCCGGCGGGTGCGGCAGCGGCGGGGCCTGCTGCGGCGGCACGACAGCAACCAGCGCGGATACCGACGGGACCGACACCGAAGCGACGGACAGTTGTGCCACCGACCGGCCCCGGGTGCCGGTGCTGGCCTGCGCCGACGCGCTGACCGCGCGGGGCGCCCTTGTGCAGACGGTCACCGCCCGCTCGGACGCGGAGATCGACGCCGTACTCGCTCAGCTCGACGGCCCGGCCCGCCCGGACGGTCTCACCTGGCCGGACACGGACGGCAAGACCCGGCTGGTCGTCGCCACGGCCAGCGACGGTCAGTTGCGCGCCGTGCTGCGCCGGCTGGTCCGACGGTACGCGCCAGCGCCGAGTCGCCGCCCGGCGGACCTGCGTGACGACCGGACCCTGCCCGACCTGCCGCCGGTCGCCGTACTCCCTCTCGACCCGGCGCGCGGCGGCATCCAGCGGGACCTGGCCGCGCAGCTCGGGTTGCCCCGTGATCCGGCCGCCGTGGCCGCTGCGGTGCTGGACGGCACGCCGCGCCGGCTGGACCTGCTGCGCAACGACGGCGGCTCGGTGACCCTGGACGGTGCACTGCTCGGGGCCGCCGACGAGGCGGGCCGCCCGCTGCCCTGGCGGGCCCGGGTGGAGGTCGACGACACCATCCTCACCGACGGTGACGAACCGCTGTTGGCCTGCGCAGTCGGCAACGCCGGCGGGTACGCGTCGCTCGATGACGTGGCGTTGCTGGCCGCGCCGGACCCGGCGGACGGCCAGGTCGAGGTCGCGGTGGCCGTCCCGGTGGTCGTCCGGTCGGCCCTGGGTCGCAAGCGGGTACGCCTCGAAGTGCGGCGGGCGCATGGACGGGCGGTGTCGGTGCTGCCCCGCGAGGGAAAGGTGCCCTACCTCGACGATGGCGTCGAGGGGGAGCTGACCCGCAAGCGCTCGTGGTGGGTCGAGCCGGGCGCCTGGGCGGTCTGGGCGGTCTGACCCCGGTTGCGCCGACCGGCCCTGGTCGGCCGGTCGGCCTATCCTCGCAGGAGGACTGGGGAGGAACCGTAATGGACAAGAACGCCGACCGGGCGCAGGTGCCCGGCCAGCAGCCGGTGCCGGAGCGAGACATCGAACCACTCTGGCCACCGGATCCGACCGAGCAGGGCGCGGGTGAGGTGGTGCCGCCGTGGGCGGCGGTCGCCAAGCAGCGGAGTGGCCCGTCGCCGTCCGCGCCACCGGCCGTCTCGCCGCCGATCGCCGCACCGCCGATCACCGCACCGCCGGCCGTCTCGCCGCTGATCACCGCACCGCCGGCCGGCCGTCCACCGGTACCCGGGCAGCCGGGCGCCGCCGCTCTGCCCCCGCCGTCCCCGTCGGACTACCCGTCGCTGACCGGGGCGGTGCCGCCACCGACCGGCTGGGGAACCAACGGGCCGGGCGGGCCGGGCACGGGCTGGGCACCGGCGCAGCCGAGCTGGCCGCCGGCCGACCCGCCGCCCACTCCACCCGCGTCGACGGCGCCGCCCACTCCCTCCACGGCCCCTGTTCCGTCGACGGCACCGCTTCCGCCTGCGGTGGGCGGACTCGTCGATCCCGGCAACGACTCGTCGCCGTCGACCACCGGCGCTCCGGCCACCGACAGCGCCACGCCGAACCCGGCCACCACGACCCCGGCGACCACCTCCGCGTCAACCTCCGCGTCAACCTCCGCGTCGTCGGGCGGTGCGGGCGGAACAACAGGCACCGGGGCAACAGGCACCGCGACCCGACCGGCCGGAACCAAGACCGGGGCAGCAGGCACCGCGACCGGGGCGGAACCGGCGGACGAACCCGGCCAGCGAACGGTCCCCGGGCCGCCAGCCGTGTCGGGCGGCGGCGTCGACCTGGATATGCCCTTCTCCCTGGACCGCCCGTCGGCCCCAGTCGCAGCCGCCGACCGAGCGGCCACCGCAGGCCCAGGCACGACAGGCCCGACCGCCGCAGGCCCAGGCACGGCAAACCCTGCCACCGCAGGCCCAGGCACGACAGGCCCGACCGCCGCAGGCCCAGGCACGACAGGCCCGACCGCCGCAGGCCCAGGCACGACAGGCCCGACCGCCGCAGGCCCAGGCGCGGAACCGGCGTCGCGGGGTGGCGGGGAGAGCGTGCCTGCCGTCGGGGCGGCGCGGCCGGCGACCGAATCCCCCTGGGCGTATCCACCGCAGCGACCGGCCAGCCCGCCACCGTCGGCGGATCAGGCCAACATCCCGCCGCCGCCGATTCCCGCCCCGCCCGTTCCGCCACCGCCGACGCCTGCCGTCGACAACGGCGGCGCGGTGAGGCAGACGTACGCCGGGCAGACCTACGCCGGGCAGATGTACTCGACGGCGATCCCTGGTCAGGCCGGCCCGGCACCGGTCGAGTCGCCGCAGCAGGACGCCGTGCCGGCCCCGCCGCCGGGGCCGTTCCCACCGTCGCCGGGCTGGTATCCGCCACCCTGGCAGCAGGGCGCGGCCGCTGTTTCGCCAGCGCCGCCGCAGCAGTGCCAGGAAACCGACCCGGTGGCGCGGGTGCCGGCCACGGGTTACCCGGACGCCACGTGGACGCCGGAGACCACGGCCGCGCCGACCGCCGAGGACTTCGCCCGTCGCCGGCAGGTACGACCCGCCGACCCGGTGGCCACCATGGGCGTACGGGCGGTGGTCAACAAGATGGGTCTGCTCCGGCTCTCGCCGGGGCGGCACGAGCAGGAGCTCAAGCGGGACATCGAGATGGTGCGCCGCAACTTCGGTGGGCTGCGGCAGGTGACAGTGGTCAACCCGAAGGGCGGCGCCGGTAAGACGGTGGCCATCCTGCTGCTGGCCATGACGTTCGGTCAGAAGCGCGGCGGCTACGTGCTGGCCTGGGACAACAACGAGACCCAGGGCACCCTCGGCATGCGGGCCCAGCAGGACTTCCACTCCCGCACGGTGCGGGACATGCTGCGTGATCTCGGGCAGTTCCAGGGCGCGCACGGGCGGGTCGGTGACCTGTCGCAGTACGTCCGCTCGCAGGGCGAGGGCATGTTCGACGTGCTCGCCTCGGACGAGTCGGCCACCGGTGGCGAGATGCTGACCGCTGCCGCGTTCGCCGAGATCCGCGAGGTGGTCAGCCGGTTCTACAAGTTGATCTTCGTGGACACCGGGAACAACGTCCGGGCGCAGAACTGGCAGGCGTCGATGGACGCCACCGACCAGCTCGTGGTCACCATGTCCGCGCGTAACGACTCGGCGGAGACCGCTGCTCGGATGCTCGACCACCTGGAGCAGAGCGGCCGGCAGCGGCTGGTCCGGCAGGCGGTCACCGTGGTGTCGATGCCGCCGTCCCGCAAGGAGATCGACCTTCCGGCCATCCAGGAGCACTTCGCGGCCCGGACCCGGGCGGTGCTGCTGGCGCCGTACGAGCGGCTCATCGACAGCGGCGAGCCGATCCGGTACGGCGGTCTGTCCTCGGCCACCCGGGACGCCTGGCTGAAGATCGCGGCGGCGGTCGCCGAGGGGCTCTGAGCAACCGACGGCCGGCCCGATGCCGGGCCGGCCGTCGAAGCGGGGTCAGTTGCTGGCCAGCGCGTCCGCCGCTTCCGGATCGCAGTCGCGCAGGAACTGGGCGCAGCGGGCCGCCTCGTCGGCCTCGCCGATCTCGTCGGCGGCCCGGGAGAGCACGTACAGGCAGCGCAGGAAGCCCTGGTTGGGCTCGTGGGACCACGGCACGGGCCCGTGGCCCTTCCAACCGTTGCGGCGGAGCTGGTCCAGGCCACGGTGGTAGCCGGTGCGGGCGTACGCGTACCCCGTCACCACCGCACCGGCCGCGAACGCCCGGGCCGCGAGCGCGCCCCAGGCCGCGCTGAAGGTCGGGAAGCGGGCCGCCACCTCGGCGAACGCCTCGTCGGTGCCGGCCTCCTGGGCAGCGGCCAGGGCGGCGTCGGCCTCGTCGTTCGCGGGCAGGAGGGTGGCCGGTGGCTCCGGCAAAAGGTTCTGCATCGCCCCATTCAACCCGCTGGACAGGGCGACATGCGAGCGGGTCGGCGGACGCGTTCCGCTGAACGGCTGAGGAGTTCATCACGCCTGCGGCCTATGCCGCCGCCAGGTGTTTTCCACTACAACTAATGGTCCGGAGCCTCCCCAGGAACCGGTTAAGCAGGAGCCCGGTGGCCACGACCACCGGGCTCCTGTCGTTTCCGGGGGCCGCCCGGGGTTTGGTCGGCCCCGCCAAAGGGGCAGGATGGCCGGGTGCCGACCCCACCACCCACGGACGTCATCGAACCGCACCTGCACGCCGACGAGATCCAGACCCGGGACGAGTTCGACCGGCAGTTGGTCACCGGCCGCCTGACCGGGCTGACCGTGCAGGGGCTGCGCCTCGACCTCGCTCCGATGCCCGACCTGACCGGCGTCGACGTCACCGGCACCCTCTTCGTCGGTTGCCGGTTCGCCTCCCGGGAGGTCGGCGCCGACCTGGTCCGGCGCGGCGCGAACGTGGTGCCGCCGTTCTCCGGGCTGCCGTACCCGACCCAGCCGGCGCACCTCTACACCCCGGACGACCTCGCTGCCGGGTTCGTCGAGGGCGGGTTCACCGGGATGTACGACATCCGGGTCTACGAGCACTACCGGGCGCACGGCGGCGCGCTGCCGGACGTGAAGGAGGCGCTCGGCCAGCGGCTGCACGACCATGGCGTGGACAACGCGCTGGGCGACGCCACCCGGGCCTGGCTGGCCGCGCACGGGTCGCAGTCGGTGGTGGGCATCATGGGCGGGCACGCGGTGCGGCGCGGCAGTCCCGCGTACCGGATGGCGGTTGTGCTGGGTTGGGAGCTGGCGCGGGCCGACCGGCTGGTGGTCACCGGCGGCGGTCCTGGGGTGATGGAGGCCGCGAACCTGGGCGCGTACCTGGCAGACCGACCGGCGGCGGACCTCACCGCGGCGATCGACCTGCTGGCCACCGCGCCCGACTTCACCGACCACCACCGGTACACGGCGGTGGCGTTGACGGTCCGGCAGCGGTACGCGGGTGTGCCCCGGCAACGCGGCGACGATCTGGGCTGGGCGCGAAGCGGTGGGCTGGCCATCCCGACCTGGCTGTACGGGCACGAGCCGGCGAACCTGTTCGCCGGACGGATTGCGAAGTACTTCTCCAACGCGATCCGGGAGGACACCATCCTGCGCCTCGCCCGGGGTGGCATCGTGTTCGCGCCGGGGCGGGCGGGCACGGTGCAGGAGGTGTTCCAGGCGGCCACCAAGACCTACTACGGCACCGACGGGGCCAGCGGCGCGTACATCTTCCTGGACCGTGACTACTGGACGCGGGAACTGCCGGTGGAGGCGCTGCTGCGCCCGCTGCTGGCCGCCTCGCCGTTCGGTGACCTGTCGTCGACGATCCACCTCACCGACGACGTCCGGGAGGCCGTCCGCCTGTTGACGGCGTGAACGGCGACGGCCGACCCCCGCACGGGGAGCCGGCCGTCGACGGGTACGTCGTTACTTGGTCATCGTGGTGCCGGTGGAGCGCAGGTGCTCGCACGCCTCGACCACGCGGGCGGCCAGGCCGGCCTCGGCGGCCTTGCCCCAGGCGCGCGGGTCGTACTGCTTCTTGTTGCCGACCTCGCCGTCGATCTTCAGCACGCCGTCGTAGTTGCGCAGCATGTGGTCGGCGACGGGCCGCGTGAAGGCGTACTGGGTGTCGGTGTCGATGTTCATCTTCACCACGCCGTAGTCCAGGGCCTCACGGATCTCGCTCAGGAGCGAACCCGAGCCGCCGTGGAAGACCAGGCTCAGCGGCTTGTCCTTGCCGTACTTGGCGCCGACCGCCTCCTGGATCTGGTTGAGGATCTCCGGGCGGAGCTTGACGTTGCCCGGCTTGTAGACGCCGTGCACGTTGCCGAAGGTCAGCGCCGCCATGTAGCGGCCCTTCTCGCCGAGGCCGAGCGCCTCGACCATGGCCAGGCCGTCCTCGGTGGTGGTGTAGAGCTTGTCGTTGATGGCGTTCTCGACGCCGTCCTCCTCGCCGCCCACGACGCCGACCTCGATCTCCAGGACGATCTTGGCCTTGGCGGCCTCGTCGAGGAGCTGGGAGGCGATCTGCAGGTTCTCGGCGACCGGCACGGCCGAGCCGTCCCACATGTGCGACTGGTACAGCGGCTCCTCGCCGCGCTTCACCCGCTCCTGCGAGATGCCCATCAGCGGGCGGACGAACTTGTCCAGCTTGTCCTTCGGGCAGTGGTCGGTGTGCAGCGCGATGTTGACCGAGTACTTCTTGGCCACCTCGTGCGCGTACGCGGCGAACGCCACCGCGCCGGTGACCATGTCCTTGATCGAGGGACCGGACAGGTATTCGGCACCACCGGTGGAGACCTGGATGATGCCGTCGCTCTCCGCGTCGGCGAAGCCCTTGAGCGCCGCGTTCAGCGTCTGGGAGGAGGTCACGTTGATCGCGGGGTACGCGTACCGGCCAGCCTTGGCGCGGTCCAGCATCTCCGCGTAGGCCTCGGGGGAAGCGATGGGCATGTGATGCGCTCCTTACTTACCACTCTCGGCCGTACTGGCCGCTGTTGTTCGTCTGTGCGCCGGACCGCGCTGTCCTCCGCCCGGCAGTATCCCGCAGGTGGGGTGCGCAGGCCCAACCGAGGGGGGTGTCAGCCGCTCACCGGCTGTCCAGACGGTCCGGCACGATGACGCTGATCAGCCAGGTGACCACTGTCATCACGATCGCTCCCCAGAACGCCGCCCAGAAGCCGTCCACCTGGAACGGCAGGTCGAGCCCGCGGGCGATCCGGTCGGTGAGCAGGAAGAGCAGCGCGTTGACGACCAGCGCGAACAGGCCCAGGGTCAGCAGGTAGAACACGCAGCCGACCACCCGGATGATCGGCTTGAGCACCGCGTTGACCACGCCGAAGATGAGCGCCACCACGATCAACGTGAGCACCGTGTTGCTACCCGAACGGCCGTGCACGTCGACGCCGGGCACGATCAGCGTGGTCACCCACAACGCGACAGCGGTGATCGCCAGTCGGATGAGGAAGCCCACGGCACCATCCTGGCACCGGCCCGCGCCATCATGGGTTGATTCCGCCGACTCGGCTTCCGCGCGCGGCGCCGACACAGCCCGTACGGTGGGGAGAATCGTGCCCGAGAACCCGGAGGGACCATGGGTCAGCCCGATGAGGACTTCACCCCCGGCGACCACCTCGCCGCAGACGAACGCGATCCGGAGGCGGAGCCGGCCGACGCGGTCGAGCAGGCCACCATGGTCGGCCCCGCCGACGTCGACGCCGAGCCGCACCGCGGCATGGAGGTCGACGACTGGGACGCCATGGAGCAGGCCCGGGTGGTCACCGCGGACGAGGACGACTACCGCTGACCTGCTGCGCGACCGGCTGTCCGTTGCGGCAGAGGTGCTCAGCCGTTCGGGTCGTTAGACAACTATCGATAAAACTGGGTAACCGAAAGCGCCGGGGTCTCCCTAGTAGAGCGTCGTGTCTAACGTTCTGGGTATAGGTGGCGGAGTCGGGTACGGGCGTCGTTGGTGGTGAAGTGCCA
>NZ_JBNCKT010000031.1:15005-51974 GCF_049841675.1 Micromonospora sp. DT4 | reverse complement strand
ATCTCACCAACGGCACCAGAGAACAACCCACAGCCACTTGACCTGATCTATGCGCCATATCCGGTTGGAGACCTTCCACAAGTCCGCCATGGATAGGAACCAGCCGATTTGTGGACCTTCGTAAAGAACCATGATCACGCGAGGACTGCCCCCATGATCACCCTGGGTTATATCGACCAGCCCGGCAGGTTTTAGTGAGTTGTTTTTGGTCTGGAAACTACGGACGGGCCATACCACCGACCTGACCGTGCGTGTCACACCTGATCTCGTCCTCGCCCATCCGGACGGGACCACCGACGCCGTCAAGCTGTACCTCTACAACGATCAGCTTCCGGCGCAGGCCGCCGAGGTCACGCTGTGGCTGATGCAGCAGACCCTCGACCAGACTCATCCCGGGGCCCGACCAATGGTGCTCGACGTCCGGCGCCGCCGCGAACACACCAGGCTGCACCCCGCCCCGGGATACGCCAGTTGGTTGGAGTCCGAGGCCGCCAGCCTCGCATTCCTCTACCGTCGCCACCGGGCCGCCTGACCCCCGGCCTCCCGGCCAGCCGCTGAAGCTGGCCGGGAGGCCCACCACAGGTGCCGGCAACACGTGCTGTACCTGTCGCACTGGAAACTACGGACGGGCCAACAGGTCGCCCAGCATCCGCACCCAATGCACCAACACTCTCCGAGAGTCGTTCACCGGCCAGCTGCGAGGTTGGCGAGTGTCTTGGCGAGCTTGCGTAGTCCGACGGCGGTGGTCCGGTACGGGTCGCCGCCGGGCGACCAGTTCTCGGCGGCGTTGGGCGGCCTGCAGTGCACGTGGTAGTCCACGCCGCCCTCTTCCTCCCGCTGGACGGCCTCGATGACGAGCGTGGCGTTGTGGTGCCCGGGAATCTCGGTGCGGGCGGTGGTTTCGCCGCCCAGCACCGCGCAACGGTCAGTGATCTGGTCGTACTCGGTGGTGATCTGGTCCAGCCGGGCGGCGTCGGCGTCATCCAGGGGTCGGGCCCTGCCGGCCAGGTCCGCCCGTTGCTGACGCTCGGCGGTCCAGGTCAGCCTGTCGGAGTGGTGGGTGTCCTGGTAGGTGTCGAAGCGGCTGCGCAATTGTGCCGTCTGCCTCGGGGTCGCGCCGGTCGCACCGCGGGGTGAGCTGGTCAGCGTCTCGTAGCGGGCCTGCTGCTGCGGGGTTCGCCCACGGGCCTGGCGATACGGGCCTGCGGGCTGGGGGTCACCGAGCTTGTCCAACGCCTCAAGCTCCCGGTACTCATCCACGCTGAGCCCGTAGACGATGGCGGCCTGTTCGGCCAGCAGCGGTGGCTTGCGGGCACCCATGAGCGCGTCGTGGCGCGTTTGCTCGGCGCGGGTGCGCGCGCGGTAGGGCTTCGCGTGGATCGCCACCAGCTCGTGGTACGCGGGGACGCTCAGGCCGCAGACCTCGGCCGCCAGGTCCTCCCGGCCGGGCGCGAACCAGTCACCGCCGGCGGCGGTGATCCGGCGCTGCGGCTCGTCGTACCGGGCGCGATCGTCAGCGCCGAGCGCGTCGACGCACTCCTGCATGTACGTGCGCCGCTTCTGTTGGTACAGGTGGTGCTGCTTCTCGCTGCTGTCGAGCCGCAGTTGCAGGTCGGCGTCGGCGACGTCACCGAAACGGGCCATCTCCAGGTGCATCCGCTCGTCGTGCAGCCGGTCAGACTGCCTGACGAGCTGGCGGTACTCGCGGTCGATCCGGGCCGCCGTGGTGATGACGTCGTCGACGCGCGCCGGCAGCTCGACGAGGTCGCCGGCGTTGATGACAGCGGTCACGTCCGAGTGGGTGTCGACCTCGTAGGTCTCGCCGTCCTGCGGGTCGACCCGGGACTCCTGGGCCGGCGCGTGTGCGCCCTTCCAGTCGCCTTTGTCTTCCTCATGGACCGGGACCGCGACGTGCACGACCCGACCGTCAGGGGTGTCCACGGCCGCGGCGAGCACCATCAGTCCCTCGTCGCCTGCCGCCGACGCCGAGCCGGCGAACGTCTCTGCGTCGCGCAGCACCATCCGGTCACTGACCCGCAGCCGGTCTCGCGCTCTGTCGTTCGCGCCCGGGCCGGATCCGGCCGGTGGTGTCGCGGTCACGCTCTTCTCCTCTACGTGATCAGGCGCGGGCCCGGCGGCGTCGCCACCGACCAGGACGTCGTGGCTGGCGAGGTTGCCGCCGGCGTCGGCGACAGCGTCGGCGACCTGGCCGTCGCAGGCGTTGAAGTCGGCCAGCGCGGTGCGCAGGTGCTCGGCGGCGGTGGCCACGGCCGCCTGGGCAGTGCCGCAGGCCCGGCCCGCGTCGCGCAGGTGCGCCACCGTGGAGGGCTGCATATCCAGCGACTCGTACCGGTCGGCCGCCTCGTCGAGCACACCGGCGATCCCGCCGACCTCGTCAACCCGCTCCCCCGCCGCAGCGATCGCGGCGGCGAACGCGGCCCGGATCCCCTCCGGGCCGCTCGCCTCAACGTTCATCAACACTCCCCCGTCAGATCGGCCACGTACTCGAGCGTCGCGCCGTCGGCCCGGCCGGTCCAGCCGTGGCACGTCACCCCGGCGTCGGTCAGCACACCGGTGGCCCACGTGAACGCCTGGTCGACGTCAGCGGCGGTCAGGACGTCGTGGTCGGCGTGGGGCTTGTCGTCGGCCAGCAGCACCCAGGCGGCCTCGACCGGATCGTGCAACAGCCGCCACTCCCCCACCGGCCCGGCCCCGGCCGCCGCGGTGCTCGGGTCACCGGCGTGCACCGCGAGGTACGCCGGCCGGCCGGGCAGGAGTTGCCCCTCGACCCAGGCGACGACCTCGATGCCGTACCGGTCGGCCAGGCCCTCGGTCGCCCACGCCTGGGCGGCCTCGACGCCGGCCGGGTCGCCGAGGTGCTCGGCGTACGCGGCCGGCTCGTCCTGCCCGTCGTAGTGCAGCAACCAGCAGCACGCGTCGACGTCGTCGAAGGACAGCGAGATGCGCTGCGGACCGGCCGAGCTGGCCGGCTCGCTCTCGGGCGGGTCGATGGCGTCGAGGCGGGCCTGCTTCCACGCGCTCGGGGTGTAGCCGGCCTGCTCGACCAGACGGGCCAACCATGCCGCGTCGCTCTGGTTCCACTCCCGGTGGGTGCCACGGGCCTGAACCTCACGCCGAGCAAGGCCAAGAGCATGCGCGGCGTGCACCCGCACCGCCCATCCAGCCCGGCGAACCTGCTCCCACCACCGGTAGTTCGGCAGGGCCGGATCCGGACCGACGCCGGCGGCGAGCAGCCACTTGTGGGCGAGCTGCGCACAATCACTGCCCGGTGCCCACAACCATGCGTCGACGATGTCCGCCGCCGACGGCGGCAGCTTCGGGGCCTTCGCTGCCAGAACAGCGGCGGCCTCAGACCGGGCGGTCATCGCCTTGCGGCGCTCCCGATCATCGGTGATCCGCTGTTGCTCGGCCGCGCTGCGGTTGTCCGCGGCCTTCGGCTTCCGGCCGGTCGAGTAGTAGGTGACCGTCCCCCAGGAGTCGACGCCGGCGGCCAACTCGCCGGCCTTGCGTGCGGCGCCGATTGCCTTCGCGCCGGTCAGGCGGCGCTGGTAGTAGTCGTTGCCAAACTGCTTGATCGGGTCGGCGATAACTGGGGTGCCTTCGGCGGCCAGGTTCTTGTTGGCCGTCTCGATCGCCGTTTGGCGCTCCCGGATCCGCTGGACCTCGTTGACCAGGTTCGCGGCGGACCACTGGTGGTACCGGCTGTCTTGGCTCAACCGGTACGCGGCCAGCATCAGCTCCTGGTCGTCGCCGGCGGCGTCGACGAACGCCAGCGCGTCCTTGATCTGCAGGGGCTGCTTCTTCTTCGCCCGGCCGGCCGGCTCCTGATCCTCGTCGTCGGGGGCGCGGCCGGTTTCGAGCTCGGCCAGCAGCGCCTCGGGCAGCCTGAGCAGTTTCAGGCGCTTGGAGACGTGCGACTGCGAGCAGCCAACCCGATCGGCGATCTCCTTCTGCCTGCGGCCGGCGGCCTCCTGCTCGGCGAACGCGCGGGCCTCCTCCACCGGACTCAACGGCGACCGGGCAACGTTCTCGGCGGTCATCACATCCAGCTGCGCCAGCGCGTCGTCGGCTATCGCGTCCTCGCGCACCAACACGTTCAGCGTGGCGTCCGGGTCGTCGCCGTAGACGATGCCGGCCGCCGTGCGCCGGCGGGCGCCCACCAACACCACCCACTGCGCGTCGACGAGCTCCTCCGCGTGGGCCGGCCACGCCGCAGCAACCCGGGCGGCGGGCAGCACCACCGGAGGTTGGATGACACCAACCTCGCGAATCGAGGCCTCCAGCTCCTCCAGGTCGGTCAGCACCTTGCGGGGATTGGCGGGATGGGTCACCACCGACGAGAGCGGCACAGCGTGGGAGCGCATCGGTGCAACCGCAGCTACCGACGGTTGGGGGTGATCGGTCGATTCTGTGGAATCAGGCATGATGGGGCGGCTCCTTCGGGAGTTGGAGCGGGGCGGCCGGAATGCTGTCGAGGCTGAGGCCGCCCCGCGACTAGCTAGGTGGCGTGGCCGGAAACCGGTGCCGGTCGCGCGAGACGGATGGGGGCACGAGATGGCGAGCACGCACGGCGGTGGCCGCCCGCGGCGGATCGCGGCGGTGACCGCGCTGACCGCGCTGACCGCGGCCGGGCTGCTGCTCTGGCCCGCCGCGGCGGCGCAGGCCGCGGACGTGACGACCACCCCGACCGAGGCACGGCAGGGTGACGCCGTACGGCTGGAGTTCAGCGTGCCCGAGGAGCGGGCCGGCACGAAGACCACGCGAATCGAGATCCGGTTGCCGGCCGACGCGCCGGTGGCCGAGGTCTACCCGATGTCGGTCGACGGTTGGGCACCCAAGATCGACTCCCGGACCCTGGACAAGCCGGTGGCGGGCATCCACTCCTCGGGCGTGAGCACCGTGACCACGGCGGTAACATGGATCCGCGTCGGCGCGGCTACGGCCGGCCCGGCCACGCTGGCCCTGTCCATGGGCCCGTTGCCGCAGGCCGAGCGGCTCAGGTTCGAGGTCGTCCAGACGTACGCCGACGGCACCGTGGTCCGGTGGACGGACGCCGACGGGGCGCACGGCGCTCCGGTACTGACGCTGCTGCCGGCAGCCCCCGGCGCCGCCGGACCGGCGGCGCACGGCGGCCACGGCGCACCGGCGGCAGGCGCTCCCGCTGCCGACGCGCAGGGTGCCGACGGCGCGTCCCACGGTGACGCGGCGGGCGCTTCCGGCGGCGGTGACGCGGCGGGCGCCCCCGGCGAGGAGTCCGGCAGCGCCGATGCGATGCTCGCCGCCGGCCTGCTGGCCGGACTGGGCGGCGGCGCGGCGATCGGCTGGCTGGTCAGCCGGTGGCGGCGACGCGACCCGGCGGAGCGGACAGCGCTGGCAGAGGTCACCGGCGCGACGGAGACCGAAATGGTGACGCCCGCGCCGCAGCCAGACGGCACCGACGCGCCCACGGAGACGGCGCCCGTCGCGGCGCTTGCCTCGGCAGCCACTCCCGCCCGCACCGGCTGAGGCAGCACGGCCGGCACCGGCTGAGGCAGCACGGCCGGCACCGGCTGAGGCAGCACGGCCGGTACCGGCTGAGGCAGCACGGCCGGCACCGGCTGACGGGGTGTCAGCTCATCGCCGGGCCGGCGGGCCGTGGCCCTCCACGCGTCCTTTGCTCTGCTCCAACCCGCGCAACACTCATGTCCCCAAACTGTTGCGCGGATTGAAGCAGAGCAAAGGGGCCGTGGCACACCCTCCGGCGGGCTCTGCGTGCAGCCGGTTAGGCAGGACAGCCAAGCGTTCAGGACACCGGACCCTGGGTAGTCAGGGACACGACGAGGCCCCGACCAGGCAAGGGACACCGACACCAGGCAAGGGACACCGACACCGCACGGCAGGCAAGCGGTCAGGGTAGCCAGGTGGGTAGCGGCTCGCGGGCGGCCAGCCACGCCTCGGGTATCCCGCCCGGGGAGCCGACACCGGTGTACGCCGCCACCACCGCCCCCGCGATGGCGGCCGCGGTGTCCACGTCGCCGCCGGCGCTCACGCACGTGCGGATCGCCGCCGGATATTCATCGAGGTCGGTGGCGGCGACCCAGAGCGTGAACGCGACGGTGTCCTGGGCGGTCACGCGGGAGCCGTTACCGAGCGCCGCCACCACGCGGGGGCGCCAGGCGAGCGTCGACGAACAGGGTGAAGGACATCGTCGTACCAGCTTGCACGCTTCCCAGGTACGTCGCAACGCGATCAACTTGCCAGGCCAAGTACCGTCTTGTCGTGGCCTCCGTGCTCCTGGTCGAAGACGATCACGTCGTACGCGGCGCGATGCTGCGGTCCCTCGCTGACCGGGGGCACGCCGTGCACGCCGTGGGCACCGCCCTGGACGCGCTGCGACGGGTCGCCGCGGAGACACCCGACCTCGTGGTGTTGGACCTTGGCCTGCCCGACCTGGACGGCTCGGACGCGCTGCGGATGCTGCGTGGCATCACCGACATCCCGATCATCATCGCCACCGCCCGGGACGACGAGCAGTCGGTGGTCAAACTGCTGCGCGCCGGCGCCGACGACTACATGGTCAAGCCGTTCACGGGCGCACACCTGGACGCCCGCATCACCACGGTCCTGCGGCGCGCCGGGCGGGCCAGCCGGACGGTACAGCCGGCGGTGCACACCGTCGGCGGTCTGCGCGTGGACGTCGGTGAGCGCAGCGCCCATCTCGACGGGGAGCCGCTGGCGCTGACCCGTAAGGAATTCGACCTGCTGGCGTATCTCGCCGCACGACCCGGGCGGGTAGTGTCCCGCCGGGAACTCTTGGAGGAGGTATGGCGGCAGCCATCGGTCGGCGAGGATCAGACCATCGACGTACACCTGTACTGGCTCCGCCGAAAGATGGGCGAGTCCGCGGCGAAGCCGCGCTACCTGCGCACCGTGCGGGGGGTCGGGTTCCGGCTGGTGGCACCGGACTGAGGACGGCGCTGGCCCTGCTCACGGCCGGCATGTGCAGCCTCGTCGCGCTCGCGTTCCTGATCCCGCTCGGGTTGAGCCTGCGGGGGCAGACGCGGGAGGAGGCGATCGCCGACGCGGCCCGACGCAGCGCGCTGGTGACCGGCGCGCTGGCGGTGAGTACGGACCGGGCGGCGGTCGAACGGGCCGTCGTGGCCAGCGGCGAAGATGCCGCGGCCCGGCCGGTGGTGTACGGGCTGGGGCTGGACGAGTCCACGGGCCGCGCCGGCGGCGCCGACCTGGACCGGGCTCGCGCCGACCGGCGCTCGCTGGTCACCGACGTGGACGGCGGAGTGGTACGGCTCGACCCGGTGGTCCTCGCTGATCGGACGGCCGTGGTCGAGGTGTTCGTGCCGGACTCGACGCTGGGCGAGGGCGCCGGGGGCACCTGGCTGTTGCTGTTCGCGGTGGGCGCGGCGATGGTCGGCGCGGCGGTGCTGGTGGTCGACCGGGTGGCCGCCCGGGCGGTGGACGCCACCCAGGGTCTGGTCAAGGCCGCCCTGTCGGTCGGTGACGGCGACCTGGGCGTACGCGTGGAGCCGACCGGCCCGCGCGAGCTGGCCGAGGCCGGGTACGCCTTCAACCGGATGGCCGACCGGCTGGACGCGGCCCGCACCGATGAGCGCGAACTGGTGGCCGACCTGTCGCACCGGCTGCGGACGCCGTTGACCGTGCTCCGGCTGGACGCGGAGGCGCTGGAGTCCGACGACACGAGCGTGGGCTCGTTCAGCCCGGCGGAGCTGGACCGGCTGCGGGGCATCCGGCGCATCCGGCAGGCGATCGTCACCCTCGAGGGCGAGATCGACGTGCTGATCAAGACCACCCGCAAGGCGGTGGCGCACGAGGCCGGCCCGGCGATGTGCGACGTCAGCGAGGTGGTCCGGGACCGGATGGTGTTCTGGGCGGCGCTCGCCGGTGACCAGAATCGGCCGCAGCGGGTCACCGGCGCCCAGCTGCGCATTCCCGCGCCCGTGCCGCGGGCCGAGCTGGCCGCCGCGCTGGACGCGGTGATCGGCAACGTCTTCCGCTACACCCCGCAGGGAACGGCGTTCGAGGTGGCCGTGTCCCGCCGCGACGGGTACGTGGCGATCCGGATCGACGACGCCGGTCCGGGTATCGCCAACCCGGATCGGGCGCTGCGACGGGGCGCCAGCGACCAGGGCTCGACCGGGCTCGGCCTGGACATCGCCAAGCGGGTGGCGTTGCAGGCGAACGGCTCGGTCAGCATCGACCGGGCCCGGTTGGGCGGCGCCAGCGTGGTGATGCTGCTCGCCGACCCCGACGCGACGCCCCGGCAGGTCAGCCGGTTCGGTCTGGTGGGCCGGATGGCACGTGACGCCCGGGAACAGAAGAGCAGCGGCCGTCGCTGGCCCCGCCAGCGCCCCACCGACGACTGAGCACCCTCGACGGACGACCGAGCCCTCTCGACCGACCGAGCAGCACCGGGCCGATCGGTTGACGGGGGCGCTCCGATCGGCTGGGCGGGCCGGGGCTGTGTGGCGGCACAAGTCTTCCTTAGATCGGGGTTAACGACTGCGGTCAGGGGCTCGCGAGCTGACAGGATTCAGAGCACGAACCCACCAGTTCCACCGGCCAGCGCCCCGCGCACCCCCGGCCGGTGGAGCCGTGCGCGCGGCGGGAGTCTCAGGTCCCCCCACACCCACGCTCCCGCCGCGCGCCCCGCTCACCTCGTACCTCAGCCGACGCTGGCCACGTACGCGTCGATCTCGTCGCTGATCCGCTGCTTGCCGGCCCCGTCGAGGAAGGACGCCGTCACGGCGTTGCGGGCCAACGCGGCCAGCTCCCCCGGGCCCGCCCCGAGCAGTCGGGCCGCCACCGCGTACTCGTCGTTGAGGGTGGTGCCGAACATCGGCGGGTCGTCGGAGTTGATGGTCACGAGCAGCCCGGCCTCGACCAGCCGGGGCAGCGGGTGCTCGTCGAGGGACGCCACGGCGCGGGTCCGTAGGTTGGACGTCGGGCAGATCTCCATCCCGATCTGCCGCTCGGCGAGGTACGCGAGCAGCTCCGGGTCCTGTGCGGCGGAGATGCCGTGCCCGATCCGCTCGGCGCCCAGCTCGTGCAGGGCGTCCCAGATGGTCTGCGGGCCGGTGGTCTCACCGGCGTGCGGCACCGAGCGCAGCCCGGCGGCGCGGGCCTGGTCGAAGAAGGGCCGGAACTGCGGCCGGGGTACGCCGATCTCCGGACCGCCGAGACCGAAGCTGATGAGCCCGTCGGGGCGCTCGTCGAGCGCGATGCGCAGCGTCTCCTCGGCCGCCGGAAGGCCGGCCTCCCCCGGGATGTCGAAGCACCAGCGCAGGTCGAGGCCGAAGTCGGCGGCGGCGCGCTTGCGGGCGTCCTCGATCGCCTCGCAGAAGGCCGGAGCGGGGATGCCCCGTCGGACGTGCGAGTACGGGGTGATGGTCAGCTCCGCGTACCGGACCTGCTGGCGGGCCAGCTCCCGGGCCACCTCGTGGGTGAGGAGCCAGACGTCCTCGGGGTCCCGGATGAGGTCGACCACGCTCAGGTAGACCTCGATGAAGTGCGCGAAGTCGCGGAACTCGAAGTAGCTGGCGAGCGCGTCCGGGTCGCTGGGGACGGGGGTGCGCCCCTCGTGGCGGGCGGCCAGCTCGGAGACGATCCGGGGCGACGCGGAGCCGACGTGGTGCACGTGCAGCTCCACCTTGGGCAGACCGGCGATGAAGGTGGTCAGTTCGGTCACTGGTTCTCCTGTGCATGGGCGCCGCCGGTATGGGCGACGACGAAGACGCGGCGGAACGGGAAGGACACCTGACCGTGCCGCGCCGGGTACGCGGCGGCGAGGCGTACCCCCAGCTCGGCCCGGAGGGCCGACCAGCCGGCGGCGTCCAGCACGGCCCGGACGGGTCGCAGCGCGGTGCCCTCCATCCAGGTCAGCACCGGGTGGTCGGCGGCGGGATCGGCCGGCAGCAGGTGCACGTAGGTAGTCTCCCAGGCGTCCAGGGCGCAGCCGGCGGCGGTCAGCAGCTCCGCGTAGTCGGCCGGGTCGTCGACGGGATCGGCGCGCTGGAGCGGGGCCAGCTCGGCGCGCCAGGCCGGGCGACCGGCGACCTCGCGCAGCGCCCGGTGCGACGGGGCGTCGAAGTTGCCGGGAACCTGCATGGCGAGCCAGGCGCCGGCGGGCAGCTCACCGGCCCAGCGGCGCAGCAGCTCCTGGTGGCCGGGCACCCACTGCAGGGCCGCGTTCGTGACCACCACGTCCTCGTCGCCGGTCGGGCGCCAGTCGCGCAGGTCGGCGACGGCGAACTCGACCGGGGTCGGCAGGGCCCGCGCACGGTCGATCATCTCGGGCGCGGAGTCGAGGCCGAGGATCCTGGCGTCCGGCCAGCGCTCGGCGAGGGTGGCGGTGAGCTGGCCGGGACCGCAGCCGAGGTCGATCACCGTGCGGGGGCGGACGGCGGGAACCCGGCCGAGCAGGTCGTGAAAGGGTCGGGAGCGTTCGTCGGCGTAGCGCAGGTACGTCGTCGGATCCCACATCGTCGCCTCCAAACCGTACGTCCGTCTTGTTGACGGTACGACTCGCGTGGCAGCCCGGCAACCCCGATCACTAGGCTCGGAGCATGGAACAGCGCAGCGTCAACCGGCTCGGCCGAACCGTCGGAGTCGTCGGCCTGGGCGCCTGGCAGCTCGGCGCCGACTGGGGCACCGTCAGCGAGACCGACGCCATGGCCGTGCTCACCGCCGCCGTGGACGCCGGGGTCACCTTCCTGGACACCGCCGACGTGTACGGCGACGGCCGCAGTGAGCAGTTGATCGGCCGCTTCCTCCGCTCCCGCCCCGACGCCGGGCTGACCGTCGCCACCAAGATGGGCCGGCGCGTCGAGCAGCGGCCCGAGGCGTACACCCTGGCCAACTTCCGGCAGTGGACCGACCGGTCCCGGGCCAACCTCGGGATGGACACCCTGGACCTGGTCCAGCTGCACTGCCCGCCGAGCGCCGTCTTCGCCGACGACGCGGTCTTCGACGCCCTGGACACCCTCGTCGCCGAGAGGGCCATCGCCGGGTACGGCGTCAGCGTGGAGACCTGCGACCAGGCGCTCACCGCCATCGCGCGGCCCGGCGTGGCCAGCGTCCAGATCATCCTCAACGCCGTTCGGCACAAGCCGCTGGAGCGTGTGCTGCCGGCGGCCGCGCAGGCCGGCGTCGGGATCATCGCCCGGGTGCCGCTGGCCAGCGGCCTGCTCTCCGGCCGCTACGACGAGCACACCGAGTTCCCCGCCGACGACCACCGCAACTACAACCGGCACGGCGAGGCGTTCGACGTGGGCGAGACGTTCTCCGGCGTGGACTACACGCAGGGGCTCGCGGCCGTACGCCGGCTCGCGCCGCTGGTCGACGCCGACCGCACGATGGCGCAGTTCGCGCTGCGGTGGGTGCTGGACCAGGCCGGCGTCGCCGTCGTCATCCCCGGTGCGCGCGACGCCGAGCAGGCCCGGCGCAACGCCGCCGCGGCCGACCTGCCGCCGCTCACGGCCGCCCAACTGGCCGGTGTACGCGAGGTCTACGACGAGCTGATCCGCCCGCAGGTGCACGACCGGTGGTGAGCCGCCGAACCCGGGTGCTCGCGTCGCGCCGTCGGACCGACGATGTTGGACACCCGGGGCGGCGTGCCGCCCGAGGAGGCGAGGAGGGTTCGCGATGAGGGGTTGGCTGACACTCACCCTCGGCCTGCTGGCCGTGGTGGTCGGTGCGGTGTGGACGGTGCAGGGCCTCGGCTACGTCGGCGGCAGCGTGATGACCGACGAGATGCTCTGGGTGGTGCTGGGCCCGATCGTGGCCCTGGCCGGGCTGGTGGCGCTCTGGCTGGGGTTGCGCTCGCGCCGACGGCTCTGACCGATGACGTGGAAAGCCCCGCATCCCGGAAGGGATACGGGGCTTCACTTCAACGAGCCCAGGCCGGGCCGTCCCATCTCGCCGGCGGGGGCCGGCCAGATGCGTCAGAGGGGACGGACCTGCTCGGCCTGCGGGCCCTTCTGACCCTGGGCGATCTCGAACTCCACCCGCTGGTTCTCCTCCAGCGTGCGGTAGCCGCTGGACTGGATGGCCGAGAAGTGGACGAACACGTCAGCACCCCCGCCGTCGACGGTGATGAAGCCGAAGCCCTTGTCAGCGTTGAACCACTTCACGGTTCCCTGCGCCATGTGTATCTCCTTCTAAAACTGGCGGCCGTGCACGCCGTGCGGCCGATTGGCCGTTCTCGAGCAGCGGCGTCTGAGGCGGCCTCCACGAAGGAGACTCCTCTCAACCCACGCCATCTCGCAACAGCGTGGAACAGCAAATCACGTACGCAAAAACTCTGCACGACCTGTCCGACGAATTTCTCCGACATGTGACCTGACGGATGCCCGAGATCGCTGGGCGGCGCTCCGAGTCGTGCGAAAGGCCCCCTTCCCGTCGATATGGAAGGGGGCCTGACGTCGATGTGTCGGTCAGTCCGGCCAGTGGCCGGTCATCCGGCGGACGCCGACCGCTCCGCCCCGGTCCACGGCGGCACGGACCACCGCGAAGATGGCCCCCTGCAACGCTGCGGCGGCCAGGATTTCGCCCCAGCCGCGGTCCTCGTCGGTGGCGTTCGGCGCCTCACCGTCGCCCGCCGTGACCTTCCAGACCTGCCGGAAGATCACGCCGGCCACCGTACCCGCGGCGATACCCAGCAACACGCCGACCGGCCGGTACGCGACCTTGCCGATACTCCTGCTCACCTACGCCTCCCCCGCACGATCATCAGCACCACCACGGTGGCCACCGCACCGGCGGCGACCGCCGCCCACGGCATCGGGTTGCGTCGAACCAACTCGCCCTTCTCGCGTACCAGGCCGCCCTTGTCGTGCGCCTGGGCGCGTGCCATCCCGGCGCCCCGCGCGGCCTGCCCACGGACCCGGGCCACGGTCTGTGCCGCCTGCTCGCGCATCCGCTCCTTCGCCTGCTCGGCGGACTCCTTCAGGCGGGCCTTGACGTCCGCCTTGGCGACCAACGCCTCCATGGTCTCGCCCAGCTCCACCCGGGTACGGCGGATCTCCTCGCGCAGGGCCTCGGTGTCGCCCGTCCCGTTGCCCGTCATGCCCGTCCCCTGTCCTTCACCGCGGCGGCCACGGTGCCCACGTCCGCCCGGAGGCTGCGGACCGTCGCCGCCGGCACCGGCGGGACCGCACGGCTGACCTGCTTCTTGCCCACCAACGCGAGGATGCCGGCCATCAGGAAGAGCGCCACCGCCACGATCAGCGCGGCGGCCCAGGCGGGCAGCACCAGGTCCAGCAGCAGGATCGCCGTGACGACGAGCGCGCCGAGGCCGTAGAACGCCATCGCCCCGCCGCCGCCGAACAGGCCGATCCCGATGCCCGCGTGCTTGCCCTTCTGGGTCAACTCCGCTCGGGCCAGCGCCAGTTCGTCTCGGACCAGACGGGAGACCTGTTCGGTGGCCCGCTGCACCAGCTCGGCGGTGGAGGGCTCGCTCCCGTTACGGGATGTGCGGGCATTTGCCACGTCAGCCATGCTGTCCTCCTTTCCTCATCACCGCGCTGTATGCCCGGAGTAGCCGCCGGTCAATCCTAGAACGCGACGTGCGGCGCACTGTCGCCGTTGTCCGGATGCCGCGCCGACGAACTGGCGTCAGGCCACCCCGATCACGCCACAGACGTCCGGCAGCACATCCCCCGCGCAACCCCAACCAAACCTCCCAGACCGCCGCCCCCACTCCCTCTCCCGATCTGCGTCGGTCATGAAGTTATTGCCCGGGCGCGCCGATACGAGAGGCAATAACTTCGTGATCAACGGAGTGGGGGGTCAGGGGCGGGATTCGTCGGGGCCTACGAAGGCCTCGCTGCGGGCGTCGCCGTCGTCGCTGCCGCCGAAGACACGGGCGTCGTCCGGCGCCTCCGTGTCGGACAGGCGGCGGACCGGCCGCCGGGGCTGCACCCACTGCCAGGACAGGTTGCTGTTGGCGTCGCCCAACTCGGTGCGTACGCGGGGCATCGCGGTGGGCCGGTTGTCCCGGATCCAGGCCACCAGGTGCTCGCGGACGAGGCACCGCAGGTCCCACAGGCTGCCCGCGTCGGCGGCGCTGACCAACGCCCGCAGTTTCACCATCCCGCCGGTGGCGTCGGTGACCTGCAGGACGCAGACCCGGCCGTCCCACAGCTCCGTGCCCTCGACCAGCCGGCGCAGCTCCTCCCGCATGGTCTGCACCGGCACGGCCCAGTCGACGTCGAACTCGGCGGTGCCGAGCACGGCCGCCTCGGTCCGGGTCCAGTTCTGGAACGGTTTGCTGGTGAAGTACGAGGTGGGCAGGATCAGCCGCCGGTCGTCCCAGATCTGGACCACCACGTAGCTGAGGGTCAACTCCTCGATCCGACCCCACTCCCCCTCGACGACCACCACGTCGTCCAGGCGGACCGCGTCGCTGAAGGCGAGTTGCAACCCGGCGAAGACGTTGCCGAGCAGGCTCTGGGCGGCCAACGCGGCCACCACGCCGACGACTCCGGCGGAGGTCAGCACGCCGGCGCCGATGCCCCGCACGCTCGGGAACGTCATCAGCATCACGCCGACGGTCAGGATGACGATCACCGCGATGGTCAGCCGACGCAGCATCACCACCTGGGTACGCACCCGCCGGGCGTGCCGGTTGTTGGGCACGTCGACCCGGAACCGGGCGAGCGCGGTGTCCTCCACGACGATCAGCAGCGCCGCCACCAGCCAGGCCGTGCTGGCGATCACGCAGAGCACCAGCAGGTGCAGCAGCAGCCGCCGCCAGCTCTGGCCGACGGCGTACCCGGTGGTGAAGCGGACGGCGAACTGCACCGCCACCACAGTGGCGGCGACCTGGAACGGGCGGTGCGCGTGGTCGGTCAACTCGGTCATCAGCAGCGAGCGGCGGCCGAACCGTCGGGTGAGCCGGTGGATGACCTCGACCAGGAAGAGGGCGACCGCCGCCGCGAGCGCGGCGACGGCCGTTTCGAGATAGCTCTGCACGAGTGGGGCGCTTCCCTTCGACCGAGGGGCGGTACTTCGGGCAAAAGCCCAATAATGCCCGACGTTCTCGGTATCGACCAGTTCAGACCTTGCGGTACCGGGACTGGAGAAAGCAGTAGACGCCGAAGCAGGCGATGCCGAGGGCGACCAGGGTCAGCAGGACGGTGCCGTACGACTGCTCTTGCAGGGTGCGCAGCGCGGCGTCCAGGCCGCGGGCCTTCTCCGGGTCGTACTTCACCGCCGCCACGATGACCAGCAGGCCGGCGATGCCGTACGCGACGCCCTTGGCGACGTAGCCGGCGATGCCGAGGCGGCGGGCCAACGTGCGGGTCTTCGGGCTCATCTCGCCGGTCCTCAGGTGCTTCTCGAACGTCTTACGAATGCCGTAGATGACCAGGCCGATGCCGATCGCCGCGACCACCAGCCCGGCCAGGCCGACCAACCAGCGGCCACCGGTGGAGGTCATCAGCCTGCCGCTCAGCGCCTCCTGGCTGTCGGCGCTGTTCGACCCGGCGTCCTTGAACACCGTGAAGGCGGTCCAGGCGAAGTAGAGGTAGACGATGGTCCGGCCGGCCGAGGCCAGCCGCTCCACGGTCCGCTCCCTGTCCCGCTCGGCGCGGTGCCCGACCGCCGCCTCGAGGCCCTGCCAGATCGCCATGGCGAGCAGGCCGACCGCGACGGCGATGACCAGGAACTTACCGAGGGGCTGTGCGGAGAGGGTACGCAGCGCGCCGGACTGGTCGCCGTCGTCGGACGACGTGCCGAACGCGATCTGCAACGCCAACCAGGCGAAGAGAAGGTGAACGATGCCGTAGCCGATGAAGCCGGCCCGGGCGAGAAGTTCCAGCCACCGGCTGTCCGCCGTTCGGGAGGCGGTGGCTTCGGCGCTACGGGTGAGTGACATGGCGTCACAATCTCCGATTACGAAGACTCCCAAACGTCGGCCACCGCCGCCCGCCTGGTCAGTTGCCCGGGTTGCGGGAGACGCGGATCTTGACCTGCCGGTCGGTGACGCTGTCGACGGTCACCGCGAAGCCACCGGCCTCGGTGGCCTGCTGACCGGTGGTGAGGGTGAGCTGCTCGCCGGCGACCTCGACGGTCACCTGGTCGCCCTCGGCGCCGACCAGCTTGGCCTCGACGCCCAGGATGGTCGCGCTCGCGTCGACACCCCGCTCGAAGGTGACCGTGCAGGCGTCCAGGCCGCAGTCGGTGGAGGCGTCCTGGGAGCTGCAACCGGCGAGCACGGCGAGGCCGAGCGCCAGGCCGGCGAACAGGCCTGCGGCGCGGCGGACGGGGGGTAGGGGGATGGTGGCGGGTTGGTTCGTCACCCCGCCAAGGGTACGAGACGTCCGCGACGCCCAGGCGGGAGCGAGCGCGGGAAGCACCCCGGTTAGGGTCCGGGCATGGCCTTCGACATCGCCCGTACCCGGGCCGCCTATCCCGCCCTGACCGAGGGCTTCGTGCACTTCGACGGGGCCGGGGGCACCCAGACCGCGGCCGGTGTGATCGACGCGGTCAACGACGCCATGCGCGCCGCCGTCGGCAATCGGAGCGCCGCCTTCGCGCCGGGCCGCCGTTCGCTGGAGATGGTGGCCGCGGCCCGCTCGGCGGTCGCCGACCTGCTCGGCGCCGAGCCGGACGGGGTGGTGCTCGGCCCGAGCGCGACCGCGCTGACGTACACCCTGGCCCGGACGCTCGGCGCGGGTTGGCGGCCCGGGGACGAGGTGGTGGTGTCCCGGCTCGACCACGACGCGAACGTGCGCCCGTGGGTGCAGGCCGCCGAGGCGGCCGGCGCGACGGTGCGCTGGGCCGAGTTCGACCGGCACACCGGCGAGCTGCCCACCGGCCAGTACGCCGACCTGGTCGGCGAGCGGACCCGGCTGGTCGCGGTGACCGCCGGCAGCAACGCCATCGGCACCGTGCCGAACGTGCCGGCGATCGCCAAGATCGCGCACTCCGTCGGGGCGCTGGTCTGCGTCGACGGGGTGCACTCGGTGCCGCACGGGCCGACCGACCTGACGTCGCTCGGGGCCGACGTGCTGGTCACCAGCGCCTACAAGTGGTCCGGGCCGCACCTGGCCGCGATGGTCGCCGACCCGTCCCGGTGGGCGGCGCTGCGCCCGGCGAAGCTGGTGCCGTCCTCCGACGCGGTGCCGGACCGTTTCGAGTACGGCACCCCGAGCTTTCCGCTGCTGGCCGGAGTGACCGCCGCGGTCGAGCACCTCGCCGCTCTGGACCCGGACGCGAGCGGTGACCGCCGGGCACGGCTGCGGGCCGGGCTCGCCGCGGCGCAGGCGCACGAGGAGGCGCTGATGGGCCGGCTGCTCGCCGGGCTCGCCGAGCGTCCCGCCGTCACGGTCTACGGCTCGCCGGCCCGGCGCTGCCCGACGGTCTCGTTCCGGGTGGCCGGGTTGTCGCCACTGGAGACCCAGCGGGCGCTGGGCGACGCGGGATTCTGCCTCTCGGCCGGCGACTACTACGCCTACGAGTACTTCCAGGCGATGGGTCTGCGCGACAGCGGCGGAGCGGTGCGGGCCAGCATCTACCACTACAACACGGCGGACGAGGTGGACCGGTTGCTCGCCGAACTTGACGCGGTGGCCGCCGGGACGGGGACAATGGCCCGGTGAGCACCCTCGTCGAGGACAATCCCGCCAAGAACCGTTTCGAGATCCTGGTCGACGACGCGTTGGCCGGCTTCACCGCGTACGTGCCGCGGGGGGCGGACGTGCTGGTCTTCACGCACACCCAGGTGGACCCGGGCTTCCAGGGCAAGGGCGTCGGTGGCGCGTTGATTCGCGCCGCCCTGGACCAGGTGCGGGCCCGGGGTGGCCGGGTGGTGCCGCAGTGCCCGTTCGTGGCGGCCTTCATCGACAAGCACCCCGAGTACGCCGACCTGGTCGTCGAGCAGCCGTAACCCGACGGGTCGGGTCAGCGGGTCCGGCCGGTCAGCACCTCGGCGGCGGCCTGCCCGCTGGCCCGGGTGGCCCCGTGGGTGGCCACGTGCACCGCCCCGACGACCAGCTCGGGCACGCCCAGCTCGACCACGACCGCGTCCGGCCGGGTGACGAGCGCCCGCCGCACCGCCGCGCGCATCCACCCGTGCCGGTGCAGGTCACGGACCACCAGCACCAGTGGGCGGTCTCCGGCGGCGACTCCCGGATCGGCCGGCACGTCGGGCTCGGCGTGGCGGACGGTCGTCGTGTCGGGCAGCAGCCCGCCCAGCGGTTCCCCGATGCCCCACGGGGTCTCCGCGCCGATGGCGATGTTGCGCGGCGGCTCGAACTCGACCACGTACGCGGCGCGGGTCAGCGGCAGCGCGACCGGCGCGTCCGGTCCGGTGGTGACCCGTACGGCCCGGCGGGCGGCGACCAGTCCGACATCGCTGGCCCGGTGGGTGGCGCTCGGGCGGGCGGCGCGGGCGGCCACCGTCCAGGCGGCGAGCTGACCGACCCGCTTGGCGGCCTCGGCGAGGCGTTCCTCGGGCAGCTCGCCAGAGACGACGGCGGCAACGATGGCGTCGCGCAACTCCCGGGCGGCTTCCTCGTCGGCCCGCTCGCCACCGACGCAGATGGCGTCGGCTCCGGCGGCGAGCGCCCGCACGGCCGCGCCGGCGAAGCCGTACCGGTCGGCGACCGCGCGCATCTCCACCGCGTCGGTCACCACCACTCCGGAGAAGCCCAACTCGTCCCGGAGCAGCCCGCTGAGGATGCGCTGGCTCAGGGTGGCCGGCAGGTCCGCGTCGAACGCGGGCACCAGCAGGTGGCCGGTCATGACCGCCTGCGCGCCGGCCGCCACGGCGGCGCGGAAGGGTGCCAGCTCGCAGGCGTCCAGGCGGGACCGGTCGGCGGTGATGCGGGGCAGGTCGTGGTGGGAGTCGACGCGGGTGTCGCCGTGCCCGGGGAAGTGTTTGGCGCAGGCGGCCACGCCGCCGCCCTGAAGGCCGCGAATCCAGGCGGCGGTGTGCCGCGCGACGAGCGCCGGGTCGGCCCCGAACGACCGGACGCCGATCACCGGATTGGCCGGGTTGGAGTTGACGTCGGCGTCCGGCGCGTAGTCGAGGGTCACGCCGGCCGCCGCCAGCTCGACGCCGAGGTCGAGGGCGACCGCCTCGGTCAGCTCCGGGTCGTCGACCGCGCCGAGAGCGAAGTTGCCCGGTCGGGAGCTGCCTCGCGCGGACTCGATCCGGGTGACGTCACCGGCCTCCTCGTCGATCGCCACGATGACGTCCGGCCGCTCGGCGCGCAGCGTCGCGGTCAGCGCCGCCACCTGGGCGGTGTCGACGACGTTGCGGGCGAACAGCACCACCGAGCCGAGCCCCTCGCCGAGCCAGCGGCACACCCAGGGTGGCGGCGTGGCGCCGAGGAACCCGGGTTGCAGGACGGCGGCGGCCAGCGTCGGAAGGTGCCCGGCGGGCGCGGTCACGCCGTCGCCTTGCAACGGTCGACGTCGATCGCCGGCGTGTTGACGCCGACCCGCTGGTTGCGCTCGTTCATGCGGCCCCCGTACCCCATCTCTCGCGCGCCCTCGGCGCACCGCCACCGGCAGGCGGTGCTGCCATGGTCACACCGAGCGATTCAATAGTCAATAAACATTACAGTTGCCCGGTGGCACCGTTCCCGGGAGAGTGCGGGGATGGACACCGCCCTGCTGGCCGACGCCACGAGCCCGGCCGACATCCCCGGCGTACGCCTGCTCGGCCTGGTGGTCGGCGCCCTGCTGCTGCTCGCCGCGATCCGGGCCATGTTCGGTCGACGCTGAGCCGTCAGACCCCGGCCGATCGGTGTGGCCGACCGCGACCGGGGTACCGCTTCCCCATCAGCAGGTCCGCGCGCCGAAGGGGAAACGACGAAGATCGGATACTTTCTGTCCAGTGCGGAGTACACGCCGGCCGAGTTGCTGGCGCAGGCCCGTGGCGCCGAGGCGGCCGGCTTCGAGGCCCTGTGGATCTCCGACCACTACCACCCCTGGCTGGACGCGCAGGGGCAGAGCCCCTGCCCGACCGTACGGATCCACCCGGCCGTGATCGCCCAGGCGGCGGCGACCTGCGCCGTGCTGCACGGCAGTCGGTTCGTGCTCGGCGTCGGCACCGGCGAGGCGCTCAACCACCCGCACTACCAGGGCCTGTTCGATCTCTACCAACGCGAGGTCCTGCCCCGCCTGCGGTGAACGGGCACACCGGGCCCATGATCGCGCGAACGCGTTTCGGTGGTCATGGGCTCGGGTACCTCCGGCCCTCGATGAAACTGTCCACGCACTCGATGACGTTGCGCCGCGCGGCGAAGAGCCTCTTCGGCTGGAAAGCGCTGCGGCCCAACCAGCTCGCCGCCATGCGCGCGGTGATGAAGCGACACGACGCCCTGGTGGTGTTGCCCACCGGCGCCGGCAAGTCGGCGATCTACCAGATCCCGGCCAGCCTGATCCCCGGCCCGACCGTGGTGATCTCGCCGCTGCTGGCTCTCCAGCAGGACCAGATCGCCGCGCTCAACGAGCGGCAACGTCCCGAGCTGCGGGCCGTGCGGATCAGCTCGAACGAGTCGGCCGCGCAGCAGGCCGAGGCGATCGCCGAGATCCAGGCCGGTCGGGCGGAGTTCCTGTTCATCACCCCGGAGCAGTTGAGCAACCCCGACCGGATGGCCGAGGTCGCCGCGCTGAAGCCGGCACTGGTGGCGATCGACGAGGCGCACTGCATCTCCGCCTGGGGGCACGACTTCCGGCCCGACTACCTGGCGCTGGGGCACCTCATCGAGGGCATCGGCCGGCCTCCGGTGGTCGCGCTGACCGCCACCGCCTCGCCGCCCGTACGCGACGACATCATCGCCCGGTTGCGACTACGTGAGCCCGAGGTGGTGGTCTCCGGACTGGATCGGCCCAACCTCTTCCTGGAGGTGGCGCACTGCCCCACCGAGGACTACCGGTGGCGGCGGCTGATCGCGCTGCTGCGCAACGACGAACGACCGGGGATCATCTACGTGCCGACCCGGCGCTCGGCCGAGGAGCTGGCCGAGCGATTGACCACGGCGGGCTTCCCGGCGCAGTACTACCACGGTGGGATGCCGACCGGCGCGCGCAATGAACTGCACGAGGCGTTCCTCGCCGACCAGGTGCCCATCATGGTGGCCACCTCGGCGTTCGGGATGGGCATCGACAAACCGAACATCGCCTGGGTGGTGCACACGGCGCTGCCGGACTCGCCGGACAGCTACTTCCAGGAGATCGGCCGGGCCGGACGGGACGGGCAACCGGCCCGGGTACTGCTGCTCTGGCGGGCCGAGGACGTGGGCCTGCAACGGTTCTTCAGCGGTGGTCTGCCGGACGAGAACGAGCTGCGGGATCTGGCCGCGCTGCTGCGCCGCGAGCCGGCCACCAAGACCGAGCTGCGGGAGACCACCGGCCTGGGGCCGCGCAAGCTGGGCCAGTACCTGTCGCTGCTGGAGCAGGTGGGCGCCGCCGAACCGCGCACCCGCCAGCGCATCGGCGCTTCCCGCTACTCCCCCGCACCGGTCGACGCGGCGGCGGCGGCCGTGGCGGAGGCGGAGCGCCAGCAGACGGTGACCCGTTCGCGTACCGACATGATGCGTGCCTTCGCGGAGACCACCGCCTGCCGGGGGCAGACCCTGCTGGCCTACTTCGGCGAGCAGATGACCGAGGTCTGCGCGCACTGCGACAACTGTCACCGGGGCACCAGCACCGCCGACCAGGGCGCCGTCGGGCCGTTCCCCGTGCACAGCCAGGTGCGTCACGGTGAGTGGGGGCGGGGCTTGGTGCTCAGCTACGAGGACGACAAGATGACCGTCCTCTTCGACGAGGTCGGGTACAAGACCCTGTCGGTGCGCGTGGTGTCCGAGCAGGGCCTGCTGACCCTGGACTAGCCTGAGCCGGGCACCGACACGGGGCCCGGTGGATCGACCACGCAGAGCATCGATTGACCACACAGAGCAGGGCGGAAGGGGCGTTGCCGTGATCGAGCAGCCGGCGTACACCGGTTTCGGTTTCTCCGACGGGGAGTGGGGGCTGCTGGTCGGCCTGCCGCAGTCGGTGCTGACCGCGGCGAGCGCCGCCGAGTCCGACGGCACCCGCCGGACCATGGCGGAGAACGCGGCCGGGTTGGAGACCATCGGCGCGGGCCGGGAGTCGGCCAGCCCGCTGGTCGCCGCCGTGGCCAGCGAAGTCGTGACCCAGGTCGGCGACCCCGAGGCCGGCGAGGAGCTGCCGGTCATCGCGCCCGCCGACCCGCAGGCGTACATCGACGACGTGCTGGTGCGGGCCGGTGAGGCGTCCGCGTTGCTGGCCGCGCGCGTCGACGAGGGCGAGGCCGGGGCGTACAAGCACTGGCTCGTGATGATCGCGGACCAGGTGGTCGGCGCGGCCTCCAGCGGCGGTCTGCTGGGCATCGGCGGCGAGTCGGTCAGCGACTCCGAGCGGCGGTTCCGCGACCGGCTCGCCCACGTGCTCAACGACTGACCGAGGCGACGTCCGACGACGGCGTGCCGGTCGGCTCGGCGGCCACTGCCGCGGGGTCGGCCGGCCGGACGCCGCGCAGCGTCAACAGCGCGGTCGCCGCGCCCAGGACCATCGCCACCATGGCGGCGATCGCGGCGAGGTGCAGCCCGTCGGTGAAGGCGAACCGGGCCGCGTGCAGCACCGCGTCTCCCACCTGGTCCGGCAGTCCCCGGGTCACGGCGAGCGCGCCGCCCAGCGTCTCGCCGGCCGCGTCGCGGGCCTCCGTCGGCAGCCCGGCCGGCAGGTCGTCCAGGACCTCGCGGCGGAAGATCGCGGCGCCCACACTGCCCAGGATGGCCATTCCCAGCGCGCCACCCAGCTCGCTGCTGGACTGCCGATCGCGGTGCCCCGCTGCTTGGCGTCGTAGAACATGTTGCGGACCAGGGCGAGCGTGGACGGCATCAGGGTGGCCCCGCCGACGCCGAGCACGGCGCGCGCGGCGATCAGGGTCTCGGCGCTGTCGGCGTACGCGGCCAGCAGGGAGGCCGCCCCGAACGCGGTGGCGCCGAGCAGCAGGAGCCGACGGCGGCCGATCCGGTCGCCCAGGGCGCCCATGGTGATCAGCAGTCCGGCCAGCACGAAGCCGTAGATGTCGAAGATCCAGAGTTGCTGGGTGGCGCTGGGCCGCAGCTCCTCGCTGATGAACGGGACGGCGAAGTAGAGCACCGACACGTCCATCGAGACCAGGAGCAGCGGCAGCATCAGCACCGCGAACCCGATCCATTCCCGCCGGCCCGCGCGGGCGTACGGGATGAGCCCGCAGGCCCCCCCAGGATCGTCGGCGGGGCCGGTCAGGCCTTCTCAAGCAGCTCCAACACGATCCGCTCGACCTCCTCCCGGGAGGCACGCGAGTCGACCGGCACCACCACTCCGTCGTGGTAGAGATCGACGACCCGGGGGTCCACGTAGGACGTGCGTGCCACCGTCGGGGTGTTGCCCAGCAGCTCCGCCACCGCGCGCATCACCGCGGCCACCGCCCTGCGCCGGGCGCTGACCGAGCGTGCCGGGTCGGCGGCGGCCAACTCGGCGGCGGCGAGCACCGTGGCGTGCCAGGTGCGAAAGTCCTTGGCGGTCATCTCGCCACCACTGGCATCACGCAGGTAGCCGTTGACCTCGTCGCTGCGCACGTCCCGCCACTGGAGACCGTCCCAGTAGCCGAACAGGCGTTCCGCCCTGCGGCGACGTCGGCGCAGATTGACCAGCACCTCACACAGCTGCGGATCCTCGATTCGGCGCACCTGCTCGATGCCGCCCTTCGCGGGGAACTCGAACACCACGCAGCCGCCCCTGGTCCGCGCGTGCTCCGGCCGCAGGGTGGACACCCCGAACGTCGGGTCGTCGCCGGCCGCGTACTGGTCGCTGCCGACCCGGAACATCCCCATGTCGAGCAGGCGGGCCACGGTGGCCAGCACCCGATCGCGACCCAACCCCCGCCCGACGAGGTCCTGCCCGACCCGCTCGCGCAGTGTCGGCAGCCGTCGGGCCACCTCCAGCATGTGGTCGAACTTCGCCGCGTCCTGCTTCTCCCGCCACACCGGGTGGTAGACGTACTGCTTGCGCCCGGCCGCGTCGACGCCGGTCGCCTGGATGTGCCCGTTCGGGTGCGGCGCGATCCACACGTCCTGCCAGGCCGGCGGGATCACCAACTCCCGCAGCCGCGCCAGGGTGGCCGGGTCGCGCACGACAGCACCGCTCGGATCGACGAAGGTCCAGCCCCTACCGCGCCGGCGTCGCCCGTAACCGGGCCGACCCGGGTCGCTACGCCGCAACCGCACCGGAGACCCGCACCGCCCTCTCCACCTCGTCTACGGCGGCCAGCACCTCGTGCAGGCGCAGGGCCGTCAATGTCGGGTGGCTTCCTACCCCGTCCCACCTGCGCCAATCCCCCTCGCCGGTCCAGAGTGCCCGGTGCCGGGGCCGGTCCGGTGGCGGTCCCCACGCCGCCGGTGGCACCGGCCCGAAGAGCACCACCGACGCGGTTCCGTACGCGGTGGCCAGGTGTGCCACACCGGTGTCACCGCTGACCACCAGCCGCGCGTCGGCGACCAGCGCGGCCAGCGCGCCGAGGTCGGTCCGGCCCGCCAGCACGGCCGACGGCGGCAGACCGGCCGCCTCGGCCACCCGTCCGGCCAGCGCGCGTTCGTCGGCCGAGCCGGTGACCAGCACCCGGTGCCCCCGCTCGCGCAGCGCCCGGGCCAGCGCCGCGAACCGCTCGGCGGGCCAGCGCTTGGCGGGGACCTTGCTGCCCGGATGCAGCAGGGTCGCGCCGACCGGCAGGCCGACCGGCTCGGGCCGGCGCAGGCCCAGGTCGCCACGGTCGGTCGGGATGTCGTACCAGGACAGCAGCCGGCACCAACGGTCCACCTCGTGCTCGTCGTCGGCCCAGCGCGGGCCGTCCCCGAACCCCGCGTCGGCGTTGGCGAAGGCGACGAGCCGCCCGGGACGGGCGGCTGCCAGCAGTCGGTGCGACCGCGGGCCTCGCCCGTGCAGGTTCACCGCGACCTCCGGGGCACGGCCCGGCCGGATCGGCCCGTCCAGCCCGGCGGTGTCCACGAGCCGGTCGACGCCGCCGACCAGGTCGACGAGCGGGGCCAGGCCGGCCGGCGCCGCGAGCGCCAACTCCCGATCCGGGTACGCGGCCCGCAGCGCCCGCAGCGCGGGCACCGCGGTGACCAGGTCGCCGACGCCGAGGGCGCGCAGCACGAGGATCACGGGTACGACGTCTCCTGCTCGGCGCACACGACCATTTCGCGTACGGCGCAGCCGGGCGGCTGTTGGAGCGCGAACATGATCGCCGCGGCCGTGTCGACGGGGTCGTTGAGAATGGCGTCCGGTCCCGGCCTGTACTGCGGGTCGCGTTCGTCGAAGAACGCGGTGCGCATCCCGCCCGGGATGAGCAGGGTGACCCCGACCTGACCGGCGAGCTCGGCGGCCAGCGCACGGGTGAACCCGACGACGCCGAACTTCGCCGCGCAGTACGCGGTGGCGTCGCTGACCGCCTTGACGCCCAGGGTGGAGGCGACCGTGACGATGCGCCCTCCGGAGGTTTGCAGGAACGGCAGCGCAGCCCGGATCACCGCGGCCGTGGCCAGCAGGTCCACGGTGACGATCCGGTCCCAGGTCTCCCCCGGCACGTCGGCGAGACGACCCGGCACGTCCATGCCGGCGGCCGTGACCACGGCGTCCAGGCCGCCGGCCTGCTCGGCGAGGTGTCGGGTGGCCGCCTCGGCGGCACGGGTGTCGGCGAGGTCGCACTCGGTCCAGTCCACGCCGTCGACCGGCGGCTGCCGGTCCAGCACGAGCGGGCGGCCACCGGAGGCGGCCACCGCCGCGACCACCGCCGCGCCGAGCCCGCTGGCGCCGCCGGTGACCAGGACGGCGGGTCCGGCGTCGGGTCGCGTGGCGGTCATCGGGTCCGCTCCGGCATCGACGTGACCTCGGCGGTGACGCCGACCGGCCCCGGTGGCTCACCGTCCGCGCCGACGGCCTGCCCGGCGGCGGAACGCGCGATGAGGTCGCTGGTGGAGCGACCGTCCAGGTACGGCACCACCACCGTGTTCCCGCCCCACCGGCGCAGCACCTCGGCCTCGGGCAGCGTGGCCGCGTCACCGACACCGCTCGCGTAGTCGCCGCCCTTGACCCAGACGTCGGGGCGTACCCAGGACAGCACCGCCTCGGGCGTCGGTTCGTCGAAGACGAGGACGGCGTCGACGCAGCTCAGGGCCGCCAGCAGCCGGGCGCGGTCGCCCTCGGGCAGCACCGGCCGCTGCGGTCCCTTCAACCCGGCGACGCTGGCGTCGGAGTTCACGCAGACGATCAGGCAGTCGCCGAGCTGCCGGGCGGCCTGCAGGGTCGCCACGTGCCCGGCGTGCAGCAGGTCGAAGCAGCCTCCGGTGGCCACCACCGTGCCGCCGGCGCCCCGTACCTCGGCGAGCAGCGCGGCGACCGCCGCGACACCCACCCGCTCGCCGCCGGGTTGGCTCGTGCCCCATCGCGGACCTCGTGGGCTCGGCTCGCCGCGCGCGCCGACCGCTCGTTCGGGGAAAGCGACCGCTCGTTCGGGGAAAGGCAGGGCCGTGGCCACTCCACCATCCGCCACGTACGCCGACGCCTCGGCGACCGCCGCCTGCACCGCCTCGGAGACGAGCGCGCCCTCGGCCAGCGCGAGACTGGCGGCGGCGGCGAACCGGTCACCCGCCCCACAGGTGTCGCCCTCGGCGCTACCCGCGGTGGGCACCACCAGCGGCGTCGATCCGGCGTGGCAGAGCAACGCGCCGTCCCCGCCCAACGTCACCGCCACCGCCCCCGCCCGCCACCGTCGACGCAGCCCCTGCGCGCCCCGGGAAGCGGTGGCGAGCCGGGACTCGCCGGGCACCGTCGGGACCAGCTCGCGTACCTCCGACTCGTTCGGGGTGGCCAGGTGCACGCCGGGCACCGCCGCCGGCCCGCGCGGGTGCGGGTCCCAGACGACCGGCGCGCGGGTGGCGGCCAGCGCGGCCCGCAGCGCGGGCTGCCCGGCCACCCCCCGGCCGTAGTCGCTCACCAGCACCGCCGACGCGGCGGCGAGCACCCGCAGCACCTCGTCGGAGGGCTGGCCCGGGTCACCGGAGGCGCCGCCCCGGTCGTGGCGCAGCAGCACCCGACCCCGGGCCCGCAGCCGGATCTTCTCCGGCGTCGCGCCGGGGAGGGCCAGCGGGTACACCCGCACGCCGGCGGCGGCGAGCAGCGCGCTGAGCCGCGCGCCCCCGGCGTCGTCGGCGAGCGCGGTGACCAGCACCACGTCGGCCCCCTGCGCGGCCGCGAAGACCGCCGCCAGGCCGGCGCCGCCGGGCCGGTCGACTGCCGAGGTCTCGTCGAGCACCGGCACCGGGGAGTCCGGGCAGAGGCGGTTCACCATCCCCTCCACGTCCCGGTCGAGCAGGGTGTCCCCGACGACCACCACGGGTCCCCTCACGCTTGCCTCCTCATCCTCAGGCGTCGATCTGCTGTGCGGCCGGGCCGTCGAGCACCACCTCGACCCCGGTGCGTACCGGCCCGGACGCGAGCCGACCGGCCGTCGCCGGCGCGGTGGCGGCCAGCGCCGCGGGCAGCTCCTTTTCGAGGTACTCGCAGATCAGGTGGCTGGTGACGAGATGCAGCTCCTGGACGACCTGGGTGTCGGCCGACGGCACGGCGAGCGCCTCGTCACAGGCGTCCGCGAGGGGGTTGGGGGCGGGCCCGGTGAGCGCCCAGGTGGTGAGGCCGGCGTCACGTGCGGCGTGCGCGGCGGTGAGCAGGTTGCCGCTGGCGCCGCTGGTGCTGAGCAGCAGCAGCACGTCGCCGGGTCGACCGTGGGCCCGGACCTGGCGGGCGTAGACGTCGCCGTAGCCGTAGTCGTTGGCGATCGCGGTCACGGCGCTGGTCTCGGCGTGCAGGGCGATCGCCGACAGGGGCTGGCGGTCGTCGTGCAGCTTGCCCACCAGCTCGGCCGTGAGGTGCTGGGCCTCGGCGGCACTGCCGCCGTTGCCGGCGACCAGCAGCCGTCCGCCGCCGGCCAGCCGATGCGCCAGGAGAGCACCCCAGCGCGCCAACTGCGGCTCACACCGGCGGTACGGGCCCAGTGCCGCGGCGAGGTTCGTCAGGTGTTCGTCGAGCGGGCTGACCGCCGGCATCAGGCCACCACCCGGGTCGGCCGGCGTACGGCAGCGACCTCGTTGTAGACCTCGGCGAGGCGTTCGGCGGTGACCTGCCACGAGTAACGCGACCGGGCCCGCTCGCGGGCCGCCGTGGCGTACCGGAAGCGGCGGATGCGGTCCTCGAGCAGCCCTCGGATCGCGGCGGCGAGGGCGCTGGGGTCGCGGGCCGGCACGAGGTCACCGGTCGTACCGTCGACGACGGTGTCGCGGATACCGCCCACCGCCGTGCCGACGACCGGCACGCCGCACGCCATCGCCTCCAGCGGGGTCAACCCGAACGGCTCGTACCAGGGGGCGGCAACCAGCAGGTCGGCCGAGCGGTACCAGCGGCCCATCTCCTCGCGGGGCACCGCGCCGACCAGGTGCACCCGGTCGGCGACCCCGCACGACTCGGCGAGGGCCCGCAGCCGCCGGGCGTACGGGTCGGTCTCCAGCAGCCCCTCGGGCGGGCCGCCCACCACGACGCACTCCGCGTCGGGCACCAGCGCCATCGCACGGACGACCGTCTGGAAGCCCTTGCGCTCGACCAGCCGGCCCACGGTGAGGATGCGGGCGCGACCCGGCTCACGGTCGGCGACCGGCCCCAGCGGGGCGAACGAGGCGAGGTTGACGCCGGAGGGCACGACCGTCATCCGGGCCCGGGGCACCCCCATCCGGACCAGCTCGCCGACCTCGTCGCGGCACTGGGCGACCACCCGGTCCACCGAGCGGCCCAACTCCCGCTCGTAGGCGATGCGCCGGGCCGGGCTGGTGTCCTGCACGCCCTGGTAGCGACGCTTGACCGTGCCCAGCGCATGGTACGTCTGCACCACCGGCACGCCGGTCTGCCGTCCGGCGGTCAACGCGGCCAGGCCACTCATCCAGAAGTGCGCGTGGATCACCTCGGGCGTCCAGTCCGCACCCCGCCACCGCTCGACGAGCCACCGGCTGAACTCGCGCATGTGCGGCAGCAGCGCGTCCTTCACCACCGGCTCGGCCGGACCGGCCGGCACGTGCACCACGTCGTACCCGTCCGGAGCCCGGACGGTCACCGGCAGGTCGAGGGCGTCACGGCGGGTGTAGACCCGCACCTCGTGCCCGGCGGCGACGAGCGCGGCGGACAGCTCGGCCACGTGCGTGTTCTGGCCGCCGGCGTCCTCGCCTCCGAGGACGGCGAGCGGGCTGGCGTGCTCCGAGATCATCGCGATCCGCATACTTCCTCCTCCAGCAGCCGGTCCCAGTCAGCGAGGAAACGGTCGAGGCCGTATCTGTCGCGCGCGGCGGCCTGCGCCGCCACGCCGGCCTGGCGTGCGGCCGCCGGCTCGGCGATGAACCGACGGGCGGCGTCGAGCAGGACGTCCATCCGGGTGGCGAGCGCCCCCGCCTCCGGAGGCACGGCGGTGACCGCCTCGGTCGTGGCGAGCGCGACGACCGGCATGCCGATCGCCATCGCCTCGATGAGGCTGAGCCCGAGGCTGGTCCAGCGGCACAGGTGCAGGTACGCCCGCCGGCGGGCCAACTCGGCGTGCATCCGGTCCTGGGGCACGTCGTCGTGGCTGGTGAGCCGGTCGGCGGGCAGTCCGAGGTGGTCGGCGAGGCCCGCGACGCCCATGCCGAACACATCCAGGGGCGCGATCTCGGCGAACTCGGGCAGCAGGTCCGTGCCGGTGACCCGTCCCCGCCGCACCGGCTCGTTGATCACGACGGCGAGCCGGTCCAGTTCACCCGTGTACGACACGGCCGGCGCGACGATGCCGTGGTCGACGACGCTGGTACGGGTCGCGCCGGTGTCCCAGAAGATCTGGTTGAACCCGGTGACGTGGGCGACGAGCAGGTCACCACGGTCGGCCATCGGGTGGCGGGTGTTGGGGACGTCGCCCTTGGGGGTGTTGTGCTCGACGTAGATGGCGGGCACGTCGCGCCCGGGACGCCGTCCCAGCCACTGCTCGGCCAGGTCGATCTCCTCCGGGCGTTGCAGGACGACCAGGTCGACGTCGGCGCCGGGCAGGTCGTCGGGGGCCACCTCGACGGCGCTCTCCGGCCACGGATAGGTGCGGGCGCGGCCGAGGCCGTACGGGCCCCGGTCGGGTGTGGTGGGGATCAGGTAGCGGTGGCTGCCGTGCACGAAGGACGTGGTCCAGGAGCCGTGCACGTGCCAGAGCAGGATGTTCATCGGATGCCACCGCCGCTGGCTGTCAGCGTCCGTACCGCCTCGACCACCTCGGCCGGGTCGACGTGGCTCAGGCACGGGTGCCCGGGGACCGGGCAGGTCGCCGCCCGGGTGTCGCGGCAGGGCGCGCTCGCGTCGCCGAGCCGGACCGTGGGCACCCGGTAGGGCCCCCACTGCCCGAAGGGGACCGTCGGTGCGAACAGGCTCACGACCGGTACGCCGGCCGCGGCGGCCAGGTGCGCGGGTCCGGTGTTGCCGACCACCACGGCGGCGGCGTCGGCGACGAGCGCGGCCAGCCCGGCCAGGTCGGTCGTACCGCCCAGGTCGGTGCCGCCCGCCGCCGCGACCCGGGCGGTGACCGTGCGCTCGTCGGGCCCGCCGGTGACCAGCACCCGGTGCCCGGCCGCCGTCAGCGCGGCGGCGATCCGCGCCGCCAGCTCGGTCGGGCAGGCCCGGCTCGACGCGGCCGAGCCGGGATGCAGCACCACGTAGCCGGGGTCGCCGACGGCGGCCGGGCGGGACGCCACGGCGTCGTCGCGGAGCCGCAGCACGGGTTCGTCGCCGGCGGGCAACCGGTAGCCGGCCGCGGCGGCGAGGGAGAGCGCCCGCTCGGGTTCGGGAACGCCCACCGGCACCCGGTGGCGGATGTCCACCAGCGCGCCCGGGTAATCGTCGCTGATCGCGGCGATCCGGGTGATCCCGGCCATCCGCAGCAACAGCGCCAGCGGCAGGGCGGACTGGTGGAACGAGGTGAACACCACCGCCTCGTCCGCGCCGACGGCGGCGAGGCGGGCGGTCAGGCGTCCCATGACGTCCGGGTCGATCGGCGCGGGCGCGGGATCGATCCACGGCAGCGGGTGCTCGACGATCTCGTCGACGCCGGGCAGCAGCTCGGCGGCGGCGCGTCCGCGAGGGCCGCAGAGCAGCACCACCCGCTGCGCGCCGGCCGCGACCGCGCGGATCGCCGGCCCGGTGACGAGCACGTCCCCGGCCGAGTCGGAGCGCACCACCAGCGCCGTGCCCACCCGCTCGCCGACCTCGGCGGGTTGCACGGCCCGCTGGCGGCGCAGGATCTCGTCCACCGCCGACGGGAGGTTCGTCGCCACCCAGCCGGCGGCGGCGATCTCCTCCGGCCGCGTCACGGGGGTGGGCACCAGCACCCCGGCCGCGCCGGCGGCCAGCGCCGCGCCCACGTCACGGCCGATGTCGCCCACCAGCACGCAGCGCGACGCGCTCGTACCCAGCTCCCGGGCGGCGGCGTGCACCAGACCGGGCGCCGGTTTGCGGCAGTCGCAGCCGTCGGCGTCGTCGTGCGGGCAGATCAGCCAGGCGTCGAAGCCACCCAGCAGCTTCTCGACGCGGGCGTGCACCGCCCGCATCTGCTCCTCGTCGAAGTAACCCCGGGCCAGGCCCGACTGGTTGGTGACCACCGCCAGGCGCAGGCCGGCGGCCCGCAACCGGTCCAGCGCCGCCCGCGCCCCCGGCAGCGGGCGTACCTTCTCCGGGTCGCCGTTGTACGGCACGTCCTCGATCAGGGTGCCGTCGCGGTCGAGCAGGACCGCGTCGTACAGGACGCCTCCGTTGGGTCCGCGACCAACCTGGCCAGCACCGGCGTACACCCGGGCTGACCTGCGCTGATACGGATCCTCCTGGTCCTGTCGCACAGCCGGCGGGTTCCCGGCGCCCGAAGGAGTAAACGTCGTCGTCGGCGCCGTGGGCCAACGCCGCCGGCGTGCCCCGGGTCGGCCTTACCCGCCGCTTCCGAGAAGCTAACCCGCCGGCCCGTTAGCCTCCGTCACGGCGCGGGTATGGGAGCCCGGTGGCGATAGTGGAAAAAGTGATCGACGCGCCCCCGCAGCAGGTGTTCGACGTGCTGGCCGACGGGTGGACGTACAGCGACTGGGTGGTCGGGACGGCGCACGTGCGCGACGTGGACGAGGCCTGGCCGCGGGTGGGCAGCCAACTGCGTCACCGGGCCGGGCCGTGGCCGTTCTCGTTGCAGGACGCCTCGACGGTGCTGGTCTGCGAGCCGCCGCACCGGCTGGTGCTGCGCGCCGGCCTGTGGCCGGCCGGCGAGGCGATCGTGGCGTTCACCCTGGAACCCGTCGACGGGGGCGCCACCCGCGTCCGTATCGGCGAGGACTTCGCGGCCGGCCCGCTGCGCTGGGTCCGGAACAAGGCCAACGACCTCGTGCTGCACCTGCGGAACAAGGAGACGCTGGCCCGACTCTCCGACATCGCCACGCGACAGAAGGGTCCCCAGTGACGCAGACGGTGGTGGTGACCGGCGCGAGCGCCGGTGTCGGTCGGGCGGTGGCCTGCGCGTACGCGGCCCGGACCGGGGCGCGGCGGGCATCTCCCGGCGACCGGGCGCGGCGGCGTTCGGCGGCTCTGTGGGTGGGCACCCACAAACCGGCGCTGTCCGGTCTCGCCCTCGCCGGTGTCGCGGTGGCCCTCACCACAGTGGCCCGCCGCCTGCGCTGAGCGGGCCGCCACCTGCGGGCGGCCCGACCGACGGGGAGCCTTTTCAATCCGGGTCGGGCAACTGGCTACCCTCTGAGGTAGCCGTGTCCGCAAACCGAGGATGTCCGACATGATCGAGCCCGTCCAGCTGCCGTCGCCGTGGCGAGACGTACACCTGACAGTCGTCGTGCCCACCTACAACGAGGCAGGCAACCTGCCGGCGCTGGTCGAGCGGCTGCTCGCGCTGCCGCTGCCGGGACTGCGCATCCTCGTCGCCGACGACAATTCCCCCGACGGCACCGGCGAGGTGGCCGACAAGCTGGCCATCGAGTATCCGGAGCGGATCGAGGTGATGCACCGGGCCGGCAAGGAGGGCCTGGGCCGGGCGTACGTCGACGGGATGACCCGGGCTCTCGAGGGTGGCGCCGAGTTCGTGGCGCAGATGGACGCCGACCTGTCGCACCCGCCGGAGGCGCTGCCGGGGATGCTGGGCGCGCTGCTCTCCACCCAGGCCGGTGTGGTGATCGGTTCCCGGTACGTACCGGGCGGCGAGCTGGACGAGAACTGGCCGCTGTACCGCCGGGCGCTCAGCGGCTGGGCGAACCTCTACGTGCACACGCTGCTGCGGGTGCGCATCCGCGACCTGACCGCCGGCTTCAAGATCTGGCGGGCCGACGCGCTGAAGGACATCGGCCTGCACCGGGTGCAGTCCAACGGCTACAGCTTCCAGGTGGAAATGCACTACCTGGCCACCAAGCTGGGGCACACGATCCTGGAGGTCCCGATCCGCTTCGAGGAGCGGCGTGACGGCGTCTCCAAGATGACCACCGCGACCAAGGTCGAGAGCGCGCTGATGCCGTTCCGCCTGCGCAGCAAGCACCGCAACATCACCTCCTGACCTCACCGCGGTGATCGAGGGGTTCGCGTCGCGAGCCTCTCGATCACCGCGTCAGGCCCGGGGGTAGACGACCTTGTGGGCCGTGGAGATCGCTGCCGCGTAGGCGGCGCCGGTGAGGGCGCGGTCGCGGGCCAGGGCCGCGCGGGCCGCGTTCGCGCCCGGCGCGCCGTGCACCCCACCGCCCGGGTGCGCCGACGAACTGGCCAGAAAGAGCCGGTCCACCGGGGTGTCCGCGCGGCCCAGGCCGGGAATCGGGCGCAGGAACAACTGTTGGTACGCGGCAGCCGTACCCCCACCCAGCGCGCCACCGACCAGGCTCGGGTCGCCCTTCTCCAGGTCGGCGGGTCCGGCCACGTGCCGACCCACGATGAGCTGCCGGAAGCCCGGTGCCGCCGCTTCGAGCACGTCCTCCATGCGCTGCACGTGTCCGGCGATGTCCTCGACCCGCCAGTCCTGTCGGAACGGCAGGTGGGTGTATGACCAGAGCGACTCGGTGCCCGGCGGCGAGTGGCTGGGGTCGGCCACGGACATCTGCCCGACCAGCAGGAACGGGTCGCGGGGCAGCTCGCCACGGGCCAGCTCGCCAGCGTAGCGGGTCAGCCCGTCGAGGTCCGCGCCGAGATGGACCGTGCCGGCCCCGGCGATCTCCCGGTTGGTCCACGGGACCGGGGCGGAGAGCGCCCAGTCCACCTTCAGCGTCGAGCCGTCCCACCGGAAGTGCGCCAGGTCCTCGACCAGCCGCGACGGCAGCACCGCCGCACCGACGAGGTCGAGGTAGAGCGCCGGCGCCGGCACGTCGGCGAGGACCGCCCGCCGGGCCCGCCACAGCGTGCCGCCCTCGGTGCGTACCCCCATCGCCCGGCCGCGCGCGGTGAGCACCCGGTCGACCCGCGCGCCGTACAGGATGCGGCCACCGCGTTCCGCGAGGCGGGCCACCAGCGCGTCGGTGATCCGCCGCGCGCCGCCGTCGGGCACCGGCCAGCCGACCTGCTGGCCGAGCATGGCCAGCAGCCAGCCGTACACGCCGGATCCGGCCTCCTCGGGGGACAGGTCGGTGTGCAGGGCGCACCCGGCGAGCAGCGCCGGCCCGCCCGGCCCGTCGAACAGCTCGTCGCCGAGCTTGCGCACCGGCACCACGAGTCGGCGGGCCAGCCGCAGCGCGCCCGCGACCCGCAGCCGGCGTAGCAGGCCCAGCCCACCGCGTACCGGCGGGAACGGGGTGGTGATCGTGGTCAGCATCGGCTCGGCCACGTCGAGCCAGTCGGTGTACGCGTTCAGCCAGCGTTTCCCGTCGCCGGGGGCGAACTGCTCCAACGAGGCGGCCGTGACGTCCGGGTCCCGGTTGATCACTGCGGCCCGGCCGTCGGGCAACAGGTGTGCCAGCACGTCCGGCGCGTGCCGCCAGGACAGTCCGTGGCGGCCCAGGTCGAGACCGTCGAGCACCGGCGAGGCGTACCCGAGGGGGTAGAACGAGCTGTAGAGGTCGCTCAGATGGCCCGGCGCGGTCACCTCGGCCGACTGGACCGCGCCGCCGGGCACGGCGGTCGCCTCCAGCACGACCACGTCCCACCCGGCGTCGGCCAGGAGGTTCGCCGCGACCAGGCCGTTGTGTCCGGCGCCGACGACGACGGCGTCCGCGCTCTGCGCGCCGCTGGTAGTCACCCGATCCGCCTACCCGGCGCGCAACCGGGCGAAACGCGTTTGTCTCGCCGGGACCCGGGCATCCAGCGCCGCATGTACACGGTTGCGCAGCTGGTGGGCGGGGTGTGGGGCGCGGGCGGGGCCGGCGGCGAGCTGGTCGTGCACGATCCAGCGGACGGGGAACCGGTCACCTCGGCGCCGATCGCCACGGCCGACGAGGTCGGCAAGGCGGCCCAGGCGGCCCGCGACGCGGCCGCGCAGTGGGCGGCGACCGCCACGGCGGACCGGGCGGCCGCGCTGCACCGGGCCGCGGACGCGGTCGCGGCGGTCACCGACGAGCTGGCGGCGGCGGTGACCGCGGAGATGGGCAAGCCGCTCGCGGATGCCCGTGGCGGTGTCGAGGCGGGCATCGGCACCCTGCGACAGTACGCGGAACTCGCGCCGCTGCGCGGCGGGCGGACGTTGCACGGCGCGACCGACGCGGTGGACTTCATGACTCCACAGCCGCGCGGTGTGGTCGCCGCGATCACCCCCTGGAACGACCCGGTGGCGGTGTCGTGCGGGCTACTCGGCGCGGCCCTCGTCACCGGCAACGTGGTGCTCTACAAGCCGAGCGAGCGGACGCCGGCGACGGGCTGGCTGCTGGCCCGCGCCCTGGACGAGGCGCTGCCGGCCGGCGTGCTGTCCCTGCTCACCGGCGGCCCGGAGGTCGGCGCGGCGTTGGCCGCGCAGGACGTGGACGTGATCGCGCACGTCGGGTCCACCGCCACCGGGCGGAAGATCGCCGCAGCCGCAGCCGGCACCGGTGCAAAGGTGCTGCTGGAGAACGGCGGCAGCGACCCGCTGGTCGTCGACGCGGATGTCGACCCCGAGTGGGCGGCGGAGCAGGCCGCGCTCGGTGCGTTCGCCAACGCCGGGCAGATCTGCGTCGCGGTGGAGCGGATCTACGTACACCGCGACGTCGCCGACGACTTCGTGGCGGCGCTGGTGCGGCGGGCCGACGCGCTGCGGGTCGGACCGGGCCGCGACCCGGGCACCGAGCTGGGCCCGCTGGTCGACCGACGGCACCGCGACCACGTGCACGGACAGGTGACGGCGGCGGTGGCGGCCGGCGCGCGGGTACGCACCGGCGGGGAGCTGCCGGACTCACCGGGGGCGTACTACCCAGCCACCGTGGTTGCCGACTGCCGGCACGACATGGCGCTGGTGCGCGAGGAGACGTTCGGGCCGGTCGCCCCGGTGGTGGTGGTCGACTCCTTCGACGAGGCGCTGACCTGCGCGGCGGACTCCCCGTACGGGCTGGCGGCGACAGTGCTGACCGCCTCGATGAGCCACGCGCAGCGGGCCTGGCGGGAGCTGCCGGTGGGCACCGTGAAGGTCAACGCGGTGTTCGGTGGGGCGCCGGGCGGGGCCGCGCATCCGCGCCGGGCCAGCGGTCAGGGCTTCGGCTACGGCCCGGAGCTGCTGGACGAGTTCACGGCCACGAAGGCGGTGCACATCGAGTCGCCCGACGGCGGGCAGTGGTGAGCCGGACCGTGCTGAGCGGCACGGTGGTGAGCGGCACGGTGGTGAGCGGCACGGTGGTGAGCGGCACGGTGGTGAGCGGCACGGTGGTGAGCGGCACGGTGGTG
>NZ_JBNCKT010000031.1:0-14906 GCF_049841675.1 Micromonospora sp. DT4 | reverse complement strand
GAGCGGGACGGGGCGGGCGCAGAGGTCGCGCGTCCGCCCCGTACCGCGCTGCGCGTGGGTCAATCGCCGCGGGCCTCGCGGGTCGCCCGGTCGTTGGCCTTCTCGATGGCCGTGACCAGCTCCGGCTTGGTCATGCTCGACCGGCCCGGTACGTCCAGCTTGCGGGCCACCGACATCAGGTGGTCCTTGCTGGCGTTGGCGTCCACCCCACCGGCGGTGGGTGCGCGCCGCTCCGGGCCGCCGCCGGCGGCCTGGCGGTCGCTCGGGCCCTTGCGGCCCTTGGGCTCCCAGTGGTCGCCCACCTTCTCGAACTGGTGCTTCACCGCCGCGAAGGCGGTGCGGTGCGACCGCTCGCCCTCGCCGTAGGTCTCCACCGCCGAGTCGTGTGTCTTCTCCCAGGTGCGCTGCGCCTTGTCTGGAGAGCGTCGCAGCGTGCTGGGCATGTCCTCGCGCCCGGGCATCTCGTCCTCCTGGAGTGTCGACAGGGTCCAGGTGACCCTTCCCCCCGGCGGGCGGCGGCAAACCCTAGCGGCGTCGGCGGGTCACCGGGCGGGTTTGTCGATTTCCCGCTCCGGGTACCGGCCGGACCAGGCCCGACCGGACGACCGGTCATCCGGTGGCCGGGGCACAGGGAGCGGGCATGACGACCACGGAGCCCGGTACGACGCTCGGCGGCGGACAGGGCGCGCGGGTGCCCCGCCGGGTCCGGCAACTGAGCTGGCGCACGTGGCGCGGGGTGCTGGTCCGCAGCGTCCAGAACTTCGTCAACGACAACTGCTCGGACTGGGCTGCCGCGCTGACCTACTACGGCGTGCTGGCTCTCTTTCCGTCCGCCATCGTGGTGGTGGCCCTGGTCGGCCTGGTGTCGTCGGGCGAGCAGACCCTGGACACGGTGGTCGACCTGGCCAAGCAGGTGGGCGCCGGGTCGGTGGTGGCCGACGAGGACGGTGGCGTGATCGGGGTGATCCGCTCGGTGGTGGTCCAGCAGAGCAACGCGAAGGTGCTGCTGAGCTTCGGTCTGCTCGGCGCGCTCTGGTCGGCGTCGGGTTTCATCGGGGCGTTCACCCGCGCCTCCAACGCCATCTACGGGGTGCCCGAGGGGCGGCCGGTCTGGAAGCTGCGGCCGTTGCAGATCGGCCTGGCGGCGGTGACGCTGGTGCTGCTCGCGGTGGTCGCCCTCGCCCTGATCGTCAGCGGCCCGGTCACCGACGCGGTCGGCGACCTGATAAGCGCAGGTGGGCTGGCGCGCACGGTGTGGAGCGTGGCGAAGTGGCCGGTGCTCGCACTGGTGATGATGGTGCTGCTGTCGCTGCTGTTCTGGATCGCCCCGAACGTGCGCCAGCCACGGTTCCGCTGGCTGACCCCCGGCGGCGCGGTGGCCCTGGTCTCCTGGGCAGTGGTGTCCTTCGGTTTCGGCTTCTACGTGGCCAACTTCGCCTCCTACAAGACGACCTACGGCAGCCTGGGCGCGGCCATCGCGTTCCTGGTCTGGCTCTACCTGTCGAACAGCGCCCTGATGCTCGGCGTGCAGATCAACGCCGAGGTGCAGCGCGGCCGGCAGTTGCAGGCGGGCGAGAAGGACCTGAAGGAGCCGGTGCTGCCACCACGCAGGGCAGCCGAGGACTGACGGCCGGTTGTCCGCCCGGATGTCCGGCCCGAGGGCCGGTTCGTGACCCGGTGCCGGTTTACCCGGCGGGGTGCCGGGTAGCGCAGAAGGCATGGAGCGTGGCAACAGCAAGCACGGACCGAGGATCGATGAGCAGATGAGCCAGGAGGTCAGCGGCCTCGTCCAGGGGCCGGGGACCGGTGGCTCTCGGGTCGACGAGTCCCGGGTGCCGGAGCCGGCCGGCGAGGACCAGCCGGAGACCACCACGGCACCGGCGGGCGACCTGCGCACCGGCACCCCGCAGGGGATGAGTTCCACCGACGTCGAGCAGCGCAGCCGGCTCGGCCGGTTCATCTCGATGAGCGCGCTGCCCGGCGACCGACTGGTGCTCATCGCCAGCGCCCGGGAGAACGAGGCGCCCGACGACATCGTGGCGGCGTTGGAACGGCTTCCCGAGGGCACCGAGTACCAGACGGTCTCCGAGGTGTGGGCCGCGCTCGGGAACAAGAACGAGACAACCCGCTGGTAGGGATCACCCCCGATCCGACACCAGCGGCCGAAGGAGGATCAACACGATGAGTGGCGTTACCGAACACGTCGAAGTCTCCGTACCCGTACGCACCGCGTACGACCAGTGGACGCAGTTCGAGGAGTTCCCGCAGTTCATGGAGGGTGTGCAGGAGGTCCGGCAGCTCTCCGAGACGATGACCCACTGGACGGTGGACATCGCCGGCGTGAAGCGCGAGTTCGACGCCGAGATCACCGAGCAGTTGCCCGACGAGCGGGTCGCGTGGCGCTCCACCGGCGGCACCCAGCAGGCCGGTGTGGTGACCTTCCACCGCCTGGACGAGAGCAAGACCCGGGTCACCCTCCAGCTCGAGTTCGAGCCGCACGGCGTGGTCGAGCAGGCCGGCGACAAGCTCGGCATCGTCGACCGGCGGGCCAAGGGCGACCTGGAACGGTTCAAGACGTTCATCGAGCGACGCGGTCAGGAGACCGGCGCGTGGCGGGGCACGGTGGACCGCCCGCAGCCGTGATCCTGAGCACCGACCGACGATGGCCGCCGGGGTTTCCCGGCGGCCATCGTTGTCTCTCGGGTCGGGTACCCGTTTGCGATCATCGCGCCCGGGTACCGCTGTTGTCATGACGGACGACAGGGTGTGGCGGGACGAGGAACGGCTTCCGCTGGAGGAACTCGAACGCGCCGTGGCGGGCTCCAGCATCGACGGGCAGGCCGACGACGTGACCGGTAACGACGCCGGCGAGGAGGCCGCCTTCGGGCACGGGCCGGCGGCGGCCGACCGCGGCGGTGAGGCCGGAGGGCGGGAGCCGACCGACCCCGAGCGTGCCTACCGTCCGTCGACGACCGGTCGGACCGGCCCGGACAACGGGTAGTCCTCGCCGGGCGGACCGGTCCGCCGGCGTCCCCGGTCGGTCGGCGGGCACCCAGCTCGTAGAGCACGATCAGCGCCAGCGCGAGCACCACCAGAGCCGGGCCGAGCACCTGCACCGACACCTTGCTGATCAGCACGCCGGTGAGGGCTGCCCGCCCGCCGCGACAAGAAGTGGTGTCCGGACGGTCGAGAAAGCGGACAGCTCAGCCAGAATCGGCCGATCGGGGGACGGCAAACGGGCTCGCTCGCGTAAGAATTTCGGGATGCATCAAGGCTCCGGAATCCTCTCCACGCGTCAGCGCCGCCTCGCCTGGCTCGGCTTCCTGCTCGCCGCGCTGCAGGCGCCCGTGTCGGCCCGGCTCGTCTCCGACGACTCGTGGCTGTTCAGCGTCTGCGTCGCGCTGATGGTGGCCACCGTGATCATTGCCGACGACGCGGCCCGTCGCCGGCCCGCCAACGCCACCGGCGACTAGCCAGCCCTCTCGCCGGCCGGCCGGGCCTCGTGCCCCGGCCGGCCCCGGGTACGGCGGCGCTCCTTCATCTCCGCCTCGTAGAGATGCCGCCGCCCGCCCACCAACTCGTCGCGGGCCTGCTGGTCCAGCTCGCGGAACAGCGCGTGGTAGCCGTCGTCGAAGTCCTCGACGATCTGGAACGTCCAGCGGCCGGCGATCACGTTGCGGCCCAGCAGCTCGGTGTCGATCCGCTCGGCGATCCGGTGCTGCCCGGCGGCGCGGAACTTCTCCACCGCGTCGTCGAGCATCAGGTCGGCGTGCCCGATGAGCTGGTGCAGCGAGTACAGGTGCCCTCGGGCCCGTTCCACGCACTCCAACGCCTCGCTGAGCTTGCCCAGCGCGGCGACCGTCTCGTCGCTGACCCCCGCCGGCCGGCGGTGCTGCTCGTCCGGCCCGTCCGCCCGCTGCCCCATCCGTGCTCCCGTGCTCTGTGCCACCCTGCGTCGTCGGGTACCTGGTGCCCCGTCTGTGCCGGATCAACCCTCGCGGCCAGCCCCGACTCGTCCGGTGGCACACCGCACAAGCGCCGAGCGGCCGAGGCCGGTCGCTCACCGGTCGGTTAGCCTCGGTCACCATGCGTGTGCCGTTCACCCGGGTCGCCTCCCGGACCGCCGTCGAGTCGGCGCAGTCCACCCTGGCCGCCCTCACCGTCGCCGTCGGCACCGCCGGCCTCGCCGCCGCCGCCGCGCGCCCCGGTCTCCTGGCGCTGGTCGACCAGCACGCCGCCGCCGTACGCGACAGCCTCGACGGGGACCGACAGCCGTTGACCGCCGCGGCGCTCGCCGGCTACGCCGAGGGGGTACGCGCCGCTGCCCTGGAGCACGGGTGGACGCCGCCACGGGGCCCGGTGGACTGGAGCGCGCCGGAGTGGCCGCTCGCCCGACTGGTCGCCGTCTGCGCGCTGGCCCGCTCGCTCGATCGTTCCTGACCCTCGTACGGACGAGGGAAGGACGCCCACACGCTGCGTGGACGCCCTCCCCTCGCACGATCACGCCCCGCTACGTGCGGTACTGCTGGGTTTCGTCGACCCGGGGCATGGCCTGGGTCCGGTCGCCGCCACGGTCGGCCATCTGCCGCTCCATGTCGCCGCGTCCGGCCGAGGTGGCCCGCCGATGCTCCTGCACCGCCCGGGCTTCCTGGGCGGCCCGGTCGAGCCAGCCGTCCCAGCGCTGCTGCATCGGCTTCACCAGGCCACCGCCGACGCCGACGATCAGGATGCCGGCGACCGTGGCGAGCACCGCGATCAGCACCGGAGTGGTGACCGTGGTGGCGATACCCACCTGGTTCAGCGCGGCGATCACGCCGAGCGCGATGATGAAGATCGCCGTCAGGTCGGCCAGGACCTTGCCGTACGAGAGCCCGCCCAGCGCCCCGGTGACCAGATCGCGGGCGGCGTTGGCGATCGCCGCCGCGATCACCACGATGACGATCGCGATGAACGCACGCGGCAGCCAGGACACCACGCCGCTGATCAGGTCACTGATCGCGTTGGGCCCCCAGACTCCGAAGGCGAACTGCAGGGTGAACAGCAGGACGGCGTAGTACGCCAACCTGGCCAGGATGTCGCTGGCGTCGTACTTCGTTCTCTCGAGTGCCCGTTTGATGCCTCCGCGTTCGACCGCTTCGTCGAAGTGCACCCGTTCCAGCACCGCATCCACGATCTTGAGGACCGCTCTGGCGATGAGCCAGCCGACCACGAGGATGACGATGAAGGCCACTGCCTTCGGGATGAAGAGCAGCACCGACCTCCAGGTGTCGGCGATGGCATCGCCGATGTCGGCCTGCCGAACCGCGAGGGTTTTCAGCATGATGTCCCTCCTGTCGCATGGACTGCGACGGGCGCATACCCGGCCACCGGTGCAGCAGTCCGCGCGGCTCACTGCTTTTTCCGACAATTCGACAAACAGGGGCCCTGATCTGCCCGAACAGCCACCACGCGGGGGCGGGCCGCGACCCGCGCACATGATCGGATGCGGCTGAGCGACGGCCGGCTAGGCTGCGAACATGCCAGGAACGGTCGGGCGAGTCCCCACGCCAGCAATTCCGGTCCCCGGCGCATCCACCGGGCCCGGTGCGGCAGCCGTGCTCACCCACGACTGGTCCGCCACCGCGCTCGGCCCGCGCGACGGGTGGGCTCCGGCGGTCCGGGCCGTGGTCGAGCTTATCCTCGCCTCGCCGATGCCGATGGCGCTCGCGTACGGCGACGATCTGGTTCTGCTCTACAACGACGGCTACGCCGAGCTGCTGGGGAGCAAGCACCCGGGCGCCCTCGGCCGACCGGCCGCCGAGGTCCACGCCGAGGTCTGGGCGCTGCCCGGCTTCGGTGACGTGATCGAGCGCGCCTACCGCCACGGTGTGCCGTTCCTGGAGAAGGAGTCGACGCTCCCCCTGGGCGGGGGGAGTTCCGGCGTGGTCGAGCAGGTGGTCTTCACGCGGGGTCACTCGGCCGTACGCGACAGCGCCGGGCAGATCGTCGGAATCCTGACGGTGGCCGCCGAAACCACCCACGTCACCGAGCAGTTGCAGAGTCTCAGCGAGGTGGCCGCCGCGCTGGCCGGCACCCTCACCCTCGACGATGTGGCCCGGGTCGCGCTGCGCCACACCATCACCATGTTCGACGCCGACCGGGTCGCTTTCGTGGTCGACGAGGGTGGCGGCGGCTGGCGGATGGTGCGCCGGGTCCGCGGCGAGCTGATGGACGAGGCCGACGAGCGGCTGCCTCCGCTGTGGCGGCGGGCGCCGGACGACTGGGCGGGTCCGGTCGCGCTGGCGGCCCGGTCGGGCGAGGCCCTGTTCATCCGCGACGGGCAACCGCTGCGCGAGACCGCCGTGGACCGCCACGATCAGAAGATCCGCTCGATGGCCACGCTTCCGCTGGGCACGTCGGTCATCCGGGGCGGGTTGACGGTCGGCTACCAGGTCGCGCACACCTGGTCGGCCGCCGAGCGGGCACTGCTGGCCGCCTCGGCGGAGCTGATCGGCCAGGCCGCAGAGCGGGCCCGGCGGTTCGAGACCCAGCACGGCACCGCCCAGTTGCTGCAACGCAGCATGCTGCCCGAACACCTGCCCGACCTGCCCCGGCTGCGGATCGCGGCCCGCTACGACCCGGGGGTGGACGGCAACGCGGCCGGCGGCGACTTCTACGACGCGTTCCGGCTGCCCACCGGCGCGCTCGGCGTGGTGCTGGGCGACGTCGCCGGGCACGACGTGCAGGCCGCGGCGCGGATGGGGCAGGTGCGGGCGGCGCTGCGGGCGCTGGCCCTGGCCGATCCGGCGCCGGACGCGGTGCTGGCCGGTCTGGACCGGCTGGTGACCAGCCTCGGCGCGGAGGCCGGCACCCACGAGCTGTTCGTGACCGTGGCGTTCGGGGTCATCGACGCCGAGCGGCGGGAGCTGACCCTGGCCAGCGCCGGTCACCCCGCTCCGCTGATCCGCCGCTGCGCCCCGGACGGCCGTTCGCACGCCGAGTACGTGGACCTGTCGGCCGGTCCCCCGCTGGGGCTGGGCGGGCGGCCGACCACCGTCACCGTCGCGTTCCCGCCCGGCGACACCCTGCTGCTGTTCAGCGACGGTGTGGTGGAGCGGCGGAGGCAGAGCTTGAGCGCCGGACTGGACGCCCTCGGCGATGCCGTGGCCAAGGCCGGCACCAGCGACCCCCGTGCCCTCTGCGCGGTGGCGACGGCGGCGGTGTCCGGCGGTACCGAGGACGACGTGGCGGTGCTGGCGGTCGAGCACGCGCTCAAGCCGAGCCGGTCGGCGGCGATGGAGATGCCGGCGGAGCCGACCGCGCCGAGCCGGGTCCGGCACTGGATGACCGGTCAGCTCACCGAGTGGCAGGTGTCCGAGTCGGTGATCGGGGCGGCGGTGCTGTGCACCAGCGAACTGACGACCAACGCGTTGCTGCACGCCGGCACGGCCGCCCGCGTGGAGATCGACCTGAGCCCCGAGCGCCTGCTGGTCTCGGTCGCCGACTCCGGCACCCGAGGCACCGTGACCCGGACCCGTACCGACACGTTGAGCAGTCGCGGGCGCGGGCTGGGCCTTATCGAGGAGCTGAGCGACGCCTGGGGCACCGACCCGTCGGTGCGCGGCTCGACGGTCTGGTTCGAGATCCTCGTTCCGCCGGCCGAGCCCCGCTGAGTCGTTCCCACCCGCGCGGTCGGGACGAGTCAGCCTACCGCCGAACGGGTAGGAGTGCGTCCATGGCCAACGAACAACCCCAAGGGGTGCTCTTCGACGTCGACGGAACCCTGGTCGACACCACCTACCTGCACACGGTGAGTTGGTGGGAGGCGCTGCGCCAGACCGACCGGCCGGTGCCGATGGCGACGGTGCACCGCTCGATCGGCATGGGCTCGGACAAGCTGCTGGATCACCTGCTCGGTCCCGAGCGGGACCGCGACGACGATCCGAAGCTGCGCGAGGCGCACGACACCCTGTACACCGAGTACTGGGAACGGCTGACGCCGCTGCCTCGGGCGGCGGACCTGCTGCGCGCCTGCGCCGAGCGGGGGTTGCGGGTGGTGCTCGCCACCTCCGCCGCCGAGCACGAGGTCGGCGCGCTGCGCCGGGCCCTGAACGCCGACGATGTGGTGGACACCGTCACCTCCTCGGCGGACGCGCAGGAGAGCAAGCCCGCGCCGGACATCCTCGAGGCAGCGTTGGAGCAGTCCGGCCTGGCCGCCGAGCGGGTCGTCTTCGTCGGCGACTCGGTCTGGGACGTCGCCGCGGCCGGCAAGCTCGACATTCCGTGCGTCGGCTTGACCTGCGGCGGCACCAGCCGCGGCGAGCTCGCCGGTGCCGGCGCGGTGGCGGTGTACGACGACCCGGCCGCCCTGCTGGCCGAGCTGGCGGATTCCCCCCTCACCCGGCCGAGGTGAGACCCACTCCGGTTCGCGGGGGCGGACGCGCATAGCCGCGAGTCTTCCGGGGCATGGTCTGTGGCCACCTCCCCGCACCGCGCGGGTGCGGCGAGAGGGTGGTGTTCGTGGAGCCGGTAGACGTGGCGTTCGCGCTGGTGGGACTGGGCGCGCTGCTCGCGGGCATCCTGCCCCGCGTGCTGGAGCGCCGCCCGCTGTCCATGCCGATCACGTTCCTCGCCCTCGGCATGCTGGTCTTCCTCCTGCCGGTCGGGCTGCCGACACCGGACCCGCTGGCGCACCCGGAGCTGACCACCCACCTCACCGAGATCGGCGTGATCGTCGCCCTGATGGGCGCGGGGTTGAAGATCGACCGGCCGTTGAGCTGGACCCGGTGGTCCTCCACCTGGCGACTGCTGGCCATCGCGATGCCGCTGTGCATCGCGGCCGTGGCGCTGCTCGGCTGGTGGTGGGCCGGCCTGGTTCCGGCCGCGGCGCTGCTGCTGGCCGCCGCGCTGGCGCCGACCGACCCGGTGCTCGCCGCCGAGGTGCAGGTCGGCGAGCCGACCGACGTGGAGGACTCCGAGGACGAGGTCCGCTTCGCCCTGACCTCGGAGGCGGGCCTCAACGACGGGCTGGCGTTCCCATTCGTCTACGCGGCCATCGCCATCGCCTCGACCAGCCTCGCCCCGCGCGCCTGGCTCGCCGAGTGGTTCACCGTCGACGTGCTCTGGAAGGTGGGCGTCGGCGTGGGCGGCGGCCTGCTCATCGGCTGGCTGCTCGGCAAGCTGTTCTTCCGGGCGCCCACCGAGTTGCGGCTGGCCCGGCACGCCGAGGGCTTCCTGGCCCTGGCGGCCACCTTCCTCGCGTACGGGCTGGTGGAGGTGGTCGGCGGGTACGGCTTCCTGGCGGTGTTCGTGGCCGCGCGGGCCATCCGGGCCGCCGAGCGGACCCACGAGTTCCACTCGGTGCTGCACGACTTCGCCGAGCAGGTCGAGCGGTTGCTCACCCTGGTGCTGTTGCTGCTGCTCGGCGGCGCGATCGTGGGCGGCCTGCTCGCCCCGCTGACCTGGTCGGCGGCGGCCGTCGGGCTGGCGCTGGTCTTCCTGATCCGGCCGGCCGTCGGCTGGTTGTCGCTGCGCGGCGCGCCCGGTCGGCCGGCGGAGCACTGGGTGATCTCGCTATTCGGCATCCGCGGCGTGGGTTCGTTCTACTACCTGGCGTACGCCACCACGAAGGGGAACTTCCCGCAGGCGGCGTTGCTGTGGGCCACCGTCGGGCTGGTGGTGCTCGTGTCCGTGGTGGTGCACGGCGTGGCGGCGACCCCGGTCATGCAGTTGCTGGACCGCGAGGGCGAGCGGACCGCGGACCCGTCTGAGCGGGAGTCAGCACGGCCGGTCGCCGCCGCCGGGCACTCCTGAGCGCGTCGCCGGGACGGGTCAGCCGAGGCGGGCGGCGAGGGCGCGACCGAGGTCCCGGCCGGAGCGCCACGCGCTCTGCACGCGGGGTTTGCCGAACGCGTCGCCGGCCAGGCCGATCCCGTCGGCGTCGAGGTGGTGGGTGTCGGCGGTGCGCTCGCCGGTCGGCTTGGCGTACGTCCAGCGGTGCACGTGCACGTGGGCGGCCTCCTCAGGCAGACCGAGCAGGTCCCGCACGGCCTGCTCGATCGCCGGCCCGGCGCCGCTGGGCTGGGCCAGGTGGCCGGCGGCGAACTGCGGCACGGTGTGCGCGACCAGCACCGGCGCGTCGTCGCCCCGCCGGTCGCCGTCATCGCAGACCAGGGTGAGCACCGCATGGTCGTTGACGAACGCGCCGTGGAACGTCGGCCACCGTCGGGACGCCAGTCGTCGACCACCGCGGCGAAGTCCGGGTCGCTGGCGGTGAAGTACGCGGCGCCGATGTCGGCGGGGCTGCCGTCGAAGCGTTTGCTGGCCATCCGGCCGCCGCTGACGTGCCCGCGTTCGCGTACCTGCACCGGCACCCCGGCGCGCGTCAGCTCCACCGCGCACGCCACCCCGGCGATGCCCGCCCCGACCACCAGCACGCCCGACCGGTCCACGCTCATCCGATGATCGTAGGGGCATGCACCGGCGGCGATCGACGAACTCAGGCCGAGACGGGTCGCGGCCAGTAGGCTGGGACCGAGCGGGCGTCGTCCGCCCCGCACGTGGCGGTGTGTTCAGCGCGACGCCGGCGTGAAGTAGCCGGGCGGCATGCCGAGGCTACCCAGCTCCGGGTTCTGCTCGACGTCACTGAGCACACCGACGGCGTTGATCAGACCGATGTGCGAGAACGCCTGGGGAAAGTTGCCCAACTGTTCCCCGGTCCACGGGTCGATCTGTTCGGCGAACAGTCCCAGGTCGTTGAACCGCCCGAGCAGCGTGTCGAACAACTCGTGCGCCCGGTCCCGCTCACCGGCCAGCGCCAGGCAGCACACCAGCCAGAACGAGCAGATGAGGAATCCCGCCGGGTCGCCGTCCCAGCGTCGCAGCAGGCCGTCGTGCGACAGCGTGCCCTCCACCGCGCGGATCGTCGAAAGCATCCGCGGGTCGCTGGCCGGCACGAACCCCACCAGCGGCATCAACAGCACCGACGCGTCCAGGTCCTCGGATTCGAAACTCCCGGTGTACGCCCCGAGCCGCTCACTCCACCCCCGTTCCAGCACCGCCGCGCGGACCTCGTCGCGGGCGGCCGCCCAGCGGGCCACGTCCTGCGGCCCACCTATCCGTGCGCCGAAGCGGACCGCGCGGTCCAGCGCCGTCCAGCAGTGCACCTTCGAGGACACGTGCTGGCGTTCGATCCCGCGCTCCTCCCACATCCCCGCGTCCGGCAGCGCCCAGTCCCGAGCCGCATTGTCGGCGAGAGAACGCAGCAGGTGATAGACGTCGGTCTCCATCGTGTCCAGCCGGTCACGCATCAGCCAGGCCGCGTCCATCGCTTCGCCGTAGATGTCGGTCTGCCGCTGCCGCCACGCGTCGTTGCCGATCATGACCGGCGAGCTGCCGCGGTAGCCGGCGAGATGGTCGAGGCGGTGCTCGGTGAGGTCCCGCTCCCCCAGTACCCCGTACATGATGGGCACCGGCTCGTCGCCGATCCGGCCCATCGCCCGCCCCAGCCAGGCTAACTGCCGCTGCATTTCGTCAGGACAGGCCGTCAGCCACAGCGCCCGCAGGGTCAGGCTGAAGTCGCGCACCCACACGTAGCGGTAGTCGTAGTTCCGGTCCCCGCCGAGCTCCTCCGGCAGCGAGGTGGTCACTGCGGCCACCACCGCGCCGCTGGGCCGGTACGTCATGCCCTGCACCACCAGCGCGCTGCGCCGCACGTGCTCGGCGTAGATCCCGTGGTACTCGTGCTGCCGGACCCAGGAGCGCCACCCCTCGGCCGTGTCGGCGATGGTCTGGTCGGCTTCGGGCACCTGCGGTCGGGGCGAGTCGTAGGTCGGCGCGTACCCGAGGGTGAAGTTGTTCATTGTGCCGGCGCGGACGGTGAACGTCGCGGCGGCCTCGCCGTCGCCGCAGGTCAGCTTCACGCTCCCGACGAGGGCGAGCCGGCTGGCCCCGCCGACCGCCTCCAGGGCGCCGTCCCGCTCAATGAGGAACGGCGTGGTACGGCCGTACTCGAAGCGGGGTCGGTAGTGCACGCGCATCGGCACCTCGCCGGAGAGGCCCCGCACGCTGCGGACCATCACCTGCGGCGAGCGATAACCGATGTCGTGGTCGCGCGCGCCCGGTTCCAGGGCGAGCGCGTCGGTCAACTCCACCTCGCCCTGCGCGGTCCGAAAGACGGTTCGCAGCACGAGGGTGTCATCGAGGTAGCGGCGTTCGACGGTGAAATCGTCGGTTTCCGGCCGGATCGACCAGTGGCCGGCGTCGTCGCCGAGCAGGCGCGCGAACACCGACGGCGCGTCGAACCGACCCGGGCACCACCAGTTCACCGACCCCGCGCGATCCACCAGCGCCGCAGTACGGCCATCGGCTAGGAAACCATGATCGCTGATCGTTGCGGTCTGCACCCGACTGTCTACCCAGGCCGGGCCGGCGCATGCCTCGCCCGAGACCCGGCACCCACCGGCGCGCCAGGCGTTACCCCCCGGCACTGGCGGGAACGCGGTCGGCTGACGAGGGAGGATGCTCATGACCTCAGCTTCGGGGCCGACCGCCGCATGGCGGCCCGGCGCATCAAGTGGCGATGTGCTCCCGTCCGGACCGGCAGGCCACCTGTCGGCGCCGGCCGGGGACGGGCACGGGCCGGAGAGCGGCCCACCCACCGTGACGATCGGCTCGTATCCGGACTATCCGTCGGCGCAGAAGGTGGTCGACTACCTGGCCGACAACCGCTTCCCGGTGGAGCACTCCGCCATCGTCGGCACGAACCTGACGCTGGTGGAGACCGTGCTCGGTCGGATGACGACCGGCCGCGCCGCCCTGCTCGGCGCCGGCACCGGCGCCTGGTTCGGCCTCTTCATCGGCCTGCTGTTCGGGATCTTCACCGTCGGCAACTGGCTGGCGGTGATCCTGGTCGGGCTGGTCATCGGCGCGATCTGGGGTGCCGTGTTCGGCGCGGTGGCGCACGCCATGACCGGCGGGCAGCGGGACTTCACCTCGGCCAGCTCACTCCGCGCGGGCCAGTACGCGGTGACTGTCGACGCGCAGCTCGCCGACCAGGCGAGGCAGCTCCTGGGCCGCATGCAGATGGGCGGTTCACGGCCGGCGAACACCCGCTGAGCCACCGGCACGACCGGCCGTCCCGGCAGTCGGCCGGGGCGGCCGTCAGTCGTGGTACGCCAGTTCGCCAGCGCGGAGCGGCACCTCGACCCGGTTCTCCGCCGGCGCGAGGGGGCACGCCCAGCGGTCGTCGTACGCGCAGCTCGGGTTGTAGAGGTAGTTCGCGTCCAGCCGGACCCGGTCACCGGGCAGCAGCTCGACGCCCCGGCCGAAGGTCCCCTTCACCGTGTCGGTGAGGTATCGACCCCCGCCGTACGTCTCCGGCCCGCAGGTGCCGTCGCGCAGCGGCACGAACAGCCCGCCCCCGTACGCCTCGATCCACCAGAGCGTGAGCGGCCCCCACGGCGTCTCGGCCACCGCGACCCGCCGGTAGTTCACGACCTCGTCCGGGCCGCCGGTGTCGATGCTCAGCTCGCCGCTGGCCGGCCGCAGGGGCGCCTCGACGACGGCCTCCGGGTTGGGCGGGAAGTACCGCACGCCACGGAAGTCAGGCCGCTCCTCGGGCGGGATCGGGCTCTGCGGGTGGGTGGCGAAGAGGTCGTCCCGACCGGCGCGGAAGCCGGCCAGGTCGACGTCGGACAGGTACAGCCGGGCCACCCGCTCGCGCCAGTCGGCCAACTCAAGATCCTGCACACCACCGAGCCTAGGCCGCCGCCGTCGGCGATCTCACCGCTGCGGCCAGTTGCGCAACAGGCATCAAGGGCGTCCAGGGTACGGGCCCACGAGTCGTCCGTCGGGCGCGGCGTGTGGCGGAAGCCGCCGGTGCGCCCCAGGCTGACGAAGCCGTGGAAGGTGCTGTGCATCATCCACCTGCTCGCTCTACGTGCGGGGCAAGAGGGGCGCCGGACGGCGGATCGACGAGACCATCACCCTGACCGAGAAGAGCGACCGCACCACGGGCCACCTGGCCGCGTTCCTGCGCCGGGTCACCGAGTAACTGCCGGTCGGTGGCCAGGCGGGCGGCCGCCCCGGCCGCCCCGGCCTCGCGGCCTCGCGGCCTCGCGGGTCTGATCGGTCGGGCAGCACGGCCACCGTGGATGGTCAGGTTCATCCCTGCCGAGCTCCCCACGATTGGGCCGGCGTCGAGCTGCCCCATGTAGGTGTGCGCCCTGTCGAGCTGCCCCAGATCTGGGCCGACCGTCGACTCGCATAGCGCGGTCGACGCAGCCTGCCCCATTTCTGGGGCAGCTCGACAGGGCCGAACCAGAGGAGGTCCCACCCGAGATTGGTACGGGAGCGCCGCGGTCGGTCCAGCTTGTGGAGATCGCTATCGACGCGCTCGACATCGCGGCGGTCCGGCCGTTCTGGAAGGCCGTCCTGGGCTACGCGGACGAGGCGGGAGCGGACGGTCCCGAGGATCCGATTGTGGACCCGGTGGGGCAGGGTCCGGCGATGTGGTTTCAGCAGATGGACCGGCCACGCCCGGACCGGAATCGCATCCACCTCGACATCTGCGTCCCACACGACGAGGCACCACGGCGGATCGAAGCCGCGCTGACGGTCGGTGGCCGACTCGTGTCCGCGTCCCACGCCCCCGCCTTCTGGGTTCTCGCCGACATCGAGGGCAACGAGGCCTGCGTGACGACCTGGCAGGGCCGAGACGGCTCGTAGATCGGGCTGACCGCTCGGTCAAAGGTCGCGACCATCGGCGTCAACATTCGTGGTCACGTCACTAGTGCTGCTCCGCGTTAATTCGTGGAGGGGTGTTGATTAGGCTGGCTGGTCGTCGAGGTAGAGGTAGCAGGCGCAGTCGAGGCAGTCCTCGGGGCTGCCGAAGGGTTGTCCGGTGGGCAGGATGTTGTCCTGGTAGG
>NZ_JBNCKT010000030.1:0-52832 GCF_049841675.1 Micromonospora sp. DT4 | reverse complement strand
CACAACGCGGCGAACTGGACCCACACGGGTTCGAGCAACGATGATGGCAGCGCAGGCACGGGAACTCCATCGGTCACGAAGCGTCAACAACTCCGATGATCAATGGACCCGTGCCTGCTTCCTTCCCGCAGGTACCCGCATGTCCGGATCTTGGACCTATTGCCGGTCGCTCTAAGCCGCTCGGCCGGCTGGTGCTGCTGACCTCCGTCGCCCTCGTGGCGCTCGGGGTCTCGGCGGCGCCAGCCGTCGCCAAAGTTCCCCGACAGTCGCATACGGGAAAGCCGACGACGTTCACCCGAAAGCGGACCGACCCCTCGGCGTGGCCGAGGGGTCGGTCCGCAGGCAGTGGGCGGTCAGCCCGCGATGTCACGCGGGTCCCGGCTGCGCGGGTACGTGTTCTTCTCGCCGATCGTGCCGTCCTGCTTCTTGATCACATGCTCGACACCCCGGTCGGCCGCCATCTCGCGGCCCTGCGCCTGGGCGTCGGCCTTGGAGTCATGGGTGCTGCTGGCCCGGCCGTTGCCCTCCGGACGGTTCTTCCACTGCCCGTTCTCCTGGTAGGTGTCGACGTCGCCCTTGGTCATCGTCAGCTCCTCCCCTTCGTCTGCACTGTCAGTTGTTCAGTGCCCCGAGCGGTGGCGGGCAAACCGCCGTCCTCAGGAGACGGCCGGACAGTTGTTGCTCACCCGGCGCAGGATCTGTTCGCGGTCGTCGGTCGTGATGCCCGACGGCGTGCCGTCGAAGTGGGTCTCCACCTTGTCCCGGCCGCGGCGCTGCTCGTAGTGCAGGTGCGGCGCACCGGAGTTGCCGGTGCTGCCGAGCCGCCCGATCCGCTCACCCTGGGCGACCTTCTGACCGGCCTTGACCAGCGGCGGTTCGAGCATGTGCAGGTACTGCGTCTCCCACGTGCCACCGTGATCGATCTTCACCCAGTAGCCGCCGCCGCGGCCGCGCGGACCTTCCGGATTGTCCGGCGTACGACCACCCAGCGACCCGTTGACGCCGGCCACCGTGACCGTGCCGGCGTAGGACGCGAGGACGGGACGTCCCCACGCCTCACCCTCGATGGGGAACAGGTCGACATCGTAGTCGTCGTGGCCGGGATAGGTGCTGAGCTGCCAGGTCTCCCCGCAGGCGACGGGCATCTGGAAGAGCGGCCGTGGGCCCGCGGGTCGCAGCATCGGCACGACGAACACGGCGACGCCGACGACGGCCGCCGCCGCCGCGACGAGCGCGAGCAGAACGACGAGGGTACGTCGACGGGGGCGGCGATGGGTGCGGACTTTGGTGGGGTGGCCGGTCGTCACCGGCCCGAGCATGGCAGACGGCGGCAATCCACCGACCCCGGGCCGCCTTTGCGTTGCAGTCGCATCGTAAAGGCGTTACGGTGGATGCAATGCATTCGTATTGCATCTGGGGGGGTACGGCCCCACGGTGGCCCGGGAGTACGGCATCCCCGCCGTCATCTGCGTGCCGGACGCCACCCGGACGATCACCACCGAGGGTGGGACCGCTGCTGCGCCGGGCGGTCGTGACCGAGGCCGCGATGTGGCGCAGTCTCTACCTGTGGGCGCGTCGCCGTCCCCTGCCGCTCGGCCCGGGCGACGAGCCGTTCGGCTACCTCGGCGTGGTCAAGCCGATCCTCGGGATCTTCATCGCCCTGTCGGCCGTCGAGATTCCGATCTTCGACCTGATCGTCACCCACGTGGTCCCCTGGCGGCCGGCCCGCTGGATCGTGCTCGGCCTCGGCATCTGGGGTCTGCTCTGGATGGTCGGCCTGTGGGCCAACATGACCCTCCACCCCCACGTCGTCGCCGACACCGGGCTGCGGGTACGCCTCAGCTCGGGCATCGACATCTGGATCCCCTGGCCAGACGTCGCCGCGCTGCGCAAACGCCACCGCTCACTGCCGTCGAGCAGATCCGTCCAGATCGAGCAGGAGGGTGAACGCCAGATCCTGCACCTCTCGGTCGGCAGCCAGACGAGCATCGACGTCCTGCTACGCCGGCCGACGACCTTCGACCTGCCCACGGGCCGGTCCGCGCCGATGGACGAGCTGCGGCTGTACGCCGACGACCCCGACGGTCTGCTGCGCAGTGCCCGGGGAACGCCCGCGCCGGAGGCTGACCGCCGTACGACGGCGGCTCCCGGCCACCCACTGTGAAACGATCGAGGCCATGCCCAAGAAGGTCGATCACCAGCAGCGACGCACCCTCATCGCGGACGCGTTGATGAGGGTCGCCGCGGACCAGGGCCTGGAGGCGGTCAGCCTCCGCCACGTGGCCACCGAGGCGGGCGTCTCCGCCGGGATGGTCCAGCACTACTTCCGCACCAAGGACGAGATGATGGCGTTCGCGTTGAGCGTGGTCCGCGAGCGCAGTCAGATCCGGGTCACCGAGGCGTTGGCGGGCCTGGGCGACAATCCTTCGCCCCGGCTGCTGCTGCGCACGATGATCGCCGCGCTCCTGCCGCTCGACGAGCACACCCGCGACGACGGTCGGGTGGCGCTCGCGTTTCTCGCGTACACGGCGGTGCGACCGTCCGCCGCGCCGAGCCTGCGCGAGGACACCGCGCAGCTCACCGCGTTCGTCGCCAGCATCCTGCCCAGCAACGACGCGGCCGCAGCGGCCGGCCTGCTGGGGCTGATGGAAGGGCTGGGCGTCTACCTGCTGGGTGGGCAGTACACCGCCGAGCAGGCGCTGGACGCCCTGGACGCCCAGCTCGACCTGCTCTTCGGCTGACCCCGCACGGCGGACGGCCGCGACCCGACGTCGAGTCACGGCCCGTCCCCCGCGATCCGCTCAGCCCACCCGAGCGGCAGCCCGCGCCTTGCGCTGACGCAACTCCTCGGCGGTCATCAGCCAGGTGGAGTTCGTCGCCGACGTTGGCCGCGCCAAGGCGGTCAGGTGTCCTGGCTCAACGGCCGAGCCGTCAGGTCAGCGGCGACGGTGACTCGGCACCGGGGATCAGCAGCCTCGGCGTGCCGGACCCGTCGGCGGGGACGGCGAAGACGTCCGGCCGGCCGTCACTCTGGCGCAGCGTGTAGGCCAGCGTCGCGTCGTCGAGCCAGGCCGCCTGGTCGTCGACGCTGGTCTGCTCCGCCGTCGCGGTGATCCGCCCCGACGCCAGGTCCAGCACCGACAGTCGCCAGCCCTTCGTGGGGTCGGCGTCGATCGCCTGCTTGAAGGCTATCCGGGTGCCGTCGGGCGACAGCGACGGACACTCGACGTTCTCCCGCAGCATCTCGACGGTCCGGGCGGCCACGTCGCCGCGCACCAGGTAGCGCTTGCCACCGGTCGACATGGTCCCGTAGAAGCGGTTGTCGTCGGCGGTGAAGGTGACGCCCCAGTAGTTGACGTCCGGGCTGCGGTAGGCGCGGCCGTCCCGCCTGACGGCGAACTCCTCCAGCGACGCCACGGTGGCACCGGTGACCGTGTCGAGGATGCCGGTGCGGGTGGAGAAGCCGCTCGCCGTGTAGGAGTCGCCCCCGACGAACGTCGTCCAGGAGACCATCCGGCCCGACGCCGAGACCCGGGCCCGGTTGGGCAGGCCGGGCACGCTGAGCGTCCGCTTCTGGCGCAGCGCCGCGTCGAGCACCACCACCTGGTACGACCACGCGGTCGCAGGCCGCAGGCAGACACCGGTGCCGGCCGCCGCGTACACCCGCAGGCATTCCAGACTTGAGACGGTACGCGGCCCGGCGGGGTCGGCGATGCTGACGCTGGAGACGTACCGGTCGGTGACGGCCAGCAGGCGCGGACCCGGCGTCAGCGTGACCGCCTGGTCCCCGGCGGCAGCCGGCCGCGGGGTCCGGGACGGCTCCGCGGCGATGGCCGCGTAGCCCACGGCCCCACTGCCCAACAGCACCACCGAGGCGGCCACCACACCGAGCTTCGCCCGGGTCGACAATGCGGTCACGGGGACACCCTCCGGAGGATCAGACGGGACGGAAAGGCCAGTAGGAGCACGGTGACGACCAGGACGCCGACGACGGTCACGGCCGCCGCCCGGACCGCCGCCTGCGGCCCCCACGCCTGCCAGGCGAGACCGAACAGAACCGAGGAGACGAGGTACGCGAGTGCCTGCCCGGTCTGCACCAGCGCGATCCCGGTGGTGCGCAGTCGCGGTGGCAGGACCGGACCGGCGAGCGCGATGAGCACGCCGTCGGTGGCCGCGTAGAACGTGCCGTACAGGGTGAGCGTCAGCACGAGCGCCGGCCAGCCGTGCGACGGTCCGGACAGCAGCAGGTACGTCGCGCCGAGGGCGACGTAGCCGCCCACCACCACCGGCAGCCTCCCGATTCGGTCGGCGAGCACACCGAGTGGGGCGGCGAGCAGCAGGTACGCGAGGCTGGTGCCCACCGCCAGCAGCGGGAACCACCGCAGCCCCAGGTCCTCGCGGCGTTGCAGCACCAGGTAGACGAAGCCGTCGCCGATGGTGGCCAGGCCGAGCATCGTCGCGGCCAGCAACAGCCGACGTACGGACCGGCTGCGCAACAGGCCCCATGCCTCGCCGACGGAGACCCGGGGCTCACCCGGAGCATCGGCCGCCTCGTTGCTCGGGCGCTCCCGCACGAACAGCACGAGCACGACCACGGCCAGGGCGGCGACGCAGAAGCTGGTGACGAAGACCGCGTCGTACGACTGCCCGACGGCCAGCAGGACGGCGAACGCGACGAGCGGCCCGAGGAACGCGCCGACGCTGTCCATGGCCCGGTGCACCCCGAACGCCCTGCCCAGAGCCTCGGGTGGGGCGGAGAGCGTGATCAGCGCGTCGCGAGGCGCGCTGCGGACGCCCTTGCCCAGCCGGTCGACGGCGATGACCGCGCCGATGGCGGTGACCGACCGGCCGGCGAGCAACAGGCCGAGCTTGGCGACCGCCGAGAGCGCGTAGCCGACGCCGGCGACCAGCTTGCGCCGTCGGAACCGGTCGGCGACGAAACCGCCGACGACCCGCAGCAGCGCGGTGGCGCCCGTGTGGACGCCGTCGAGCACACCGAAGGCCACCGGACTGAGTTGCAGGCCCAGCACCAGGTAGAGCGGCAGGACGGCGGCCACCATCTCCGCCGAGACGTCGGTGATCAGGCTGACCGTGCCGAGCGCGACCACATTGCCGCTGACCAGCGCGAGCCGCCGGCGTCGTCGGCCGGGTGGGTCGGTGACCGGGCGGAAGACGGTCGACAGGTACACACGCCTCTCCTGGGCATCGGTGGGCGACGGTCAGCCATCGTGACGACCCGGCCCGAGAGGCCACAAGAGAGTGTCGGCGGCGGGCAGGCGTGCGGTGGGTGAACATCGCACAAACATCGAGATGTTTCGCTTTCTGAGCGTACTGTTCACCTGGCGGCAGTGCACCGGTTCATCGACCTTCCTACGTTCCTTGCGCTCTGTACCCGCAACGAAGGGGTCCTGGATGGACATTCGAATCGCCCGCCCACCGGTGACGGTCGGGACGGTCGCGGTGCTCGTCGCCGCCACCGCCGCCGTCATCCTGACCGGCTCGGGCACGGCCTCCGCGGCGAGCGTGACGTTCACGCCGGTCGCCGACACCTACGTCCAGAACGACACCGCATCCACCAACTACGGCACGTCCACGCAGGTCGTGGTCGACAGCTCGCCCACGCGGCGCATGTTTCTGCGCTTCACCGTGAGCGGCGTCAGTGGCACGGTGACCAGCGCCAAACTGCGGTTGCGCACGATCAGCGGCAACAGCGGCAGCGAGGCCGGTGGCACCATCCGGGCGATGTCGAGCACCACCTGGTCGGAGACCGGCACCACCTGGAACAACCAGCCGGCCATCGACGGGGCCACCCTCGGGTCGCTCGGCGCGGTCTCCGGCGACACCTGGTACGAGGTCGACGTCACCTCCGCGGTCACCGGCAACGGCACGTACAGCTTCGGCGCCACCTCGACCAGTGGTGACGGCGCGTACTACGACACCCGCGAGGGCGGAGGCGACGCTCCGCAGCTGGTGGTCACGACCGGCACCACGACACCGCCGTCCGGAGACCCGGTCCTCGTCGGGGCCGGCGACATCGCCACCTCCGGCTCCGGTGACTCCGCCACCGCGGCGCTGCTCGACGGCATCCCCGGCACCGTCTTCACGACCGGCGACAACGTCTACGACAGCGGCACCGCCTCGCAGTTCGCCAGCTACTACGAGCCCACCTGGGGCCGGCACAAGAGCCGCACCCGACCGTCGCCGGGCAACCACGACTACAACACGTCGGGCGCCACCGGCTACTACGACTACTTCGGCACGACCGCCGGCCCGAGCGGGCGGGGCTACTACTCCTACGACCTCGGCAACTGGCACGTCGTGTCGCTGAACTCGAACATCAGCATGTCGGCCGGCTCCACTCAGGAGCAGTGGCTGCGCGCCGACCTGGCGGCCAGCACCAAGCCGTGCACGCTCGCGTACTGGCACCACCCGCTCTTCACGTCCAGCTCCGACCACGCGCCGTCGACGTCGACCCGCCCGCTGTACCAGGCGCTCTACGACTACAACGCCGACGTCGTGGTCTGGGGTCACAACCACGTGTACGAGCGGTTCGGCCCGATGAACCCGTCCGGTGGGTACGACGCCAGCCGGGGCATGCGCAGCTTCGTCGCCGGGATGGGCGGCGCGGACCACTACGGCTTCGGCACCGTCCAGCCCAACAGCGAGGCACGCAACAGCTCCGCGTGGGGGGTCCTGAAGTTCACCCTGCGCTCCGGCAGCTACGACTGGCAGTTCGTACCGGTCGCCGGCCAGACCTACTCCGACAGCGGCACCGGCAACTGCCACTGACGGCCTGATCCCGCTGCGCCGTGCCCACCCGCGCGGCGCAGCGGGATCCTCTGCCGCCCCGCCCCGCCCCGCCCCGCACCGCACCGCGCCACGCCGCACCGCACCGCGCCGCACCGACCCGCACCGACCCGCACCGCGCCGCACCGCACCCGCACCGCGCCGCGCCGCGCCGCACCGCACCGCGCCACGCCGCGCCGTGCCGCGCCGCGCCGTGCCGCGCCGCGCCGTGCCGTGCCGCGCCACGCCGCGCCGCGCCACTCCCGCACGCAGTTGTGCCCCTGCCCGTGGAACGGGCAGGGGCACACGTGCGTGCCCGTCAGGGCCTCAGCGGGTGCCGGCCGCCCGGCGCTTGTTGTAGACGTCGAACGCGACGGCGACGAGCAGGACCAGGCCCTTCACCACCGACTGCGTCGACTGGTCGACGCCCATCAGCTGCATGCCGTTGCTCATCACCGCCATGATCAAACCACCGACCATCGCGCCGACCACGGTGCCCACACCGCCGGTGACCGCCGCGCCACCGATGAAGGCCGCCGCGATCGCGTCCAGCTCGAACATGTTGCCGGCCGCCGGCTGCGCGCCGTTGGACCGCGACGAGTAGATGACACCCGCCACCGCCGCCAGGAAGCCCATGTTGACGAACATCCAGAAGTTGACGGTGCGGACCTTCACGCCCGACAGCGCCGCCGCCGAGAGGTTGCCACCGATCGCGTAGACCTGACGGCCGAAGACCGTCCGCCGGGTGAGCAGACCGTAGACCAGCACCAAAACCGCCAGGATGATCAGTACGATCGGCAGACCTCGGGCGTGCGCCAGCTGCCAGGCGAAGTACATGATCACGGCGCCCACCAGGACGACCCGGGCGATGAACAGCGGGAACGACTCGACGGGCTGCTGGTAGCGGATACGCGCCAGGCGGGTGCGGAAACCGCTCACCGCGTAGCCGGCCACGGCGATCGCGCCGATCAGCAACGTGAAGGCGTCGAACCCGTTCCCGCCGAGCAGGCCGTTGAGGAAGCCCGCCGCGACCTTCTGGTACTCGGCCGGGAACGGCGACAGCGAGATGTTGTCGAGCACCCGCAGGGTGAGGCCGCGGAACAGCAGCATGCCGGCCAGGGTCACGATGAACGCCGGGATGCCGGCGTACGCCACCCAGAAGCCGTGCCAGGCGCCGACCGCGATGCCGACGGCCAGAGCCGCGAGAACGCCCAGCCACCACGGGTGGCCCTGCTGGATCACCAGGACGGCGGATACCGCGCCGGTCAGCGCGACCACCGAACCCACCGACAGGTCGATGTGCCCGCCGATGATCAGGATGACCATTCCGATCGCGAGGACCAGGATGTACGAGTACTGGAGGACGATGTTGGTGATGTTGCCGGGGCTCAGTGACACGCCGTCGGTCAGGACCGCGAAGAGCGCCACGATGACGACCAGTGCGACGTAGATCCCGCTCTGCCGGAGGTTGTTCAGCACCAGGGCACGCAGGTCGCTCGTCCCCGTGTGCAGAGCGGCGGCCGGCGCGGGGTCCGACGGTGTCGGGCGCTCCGTCGAAGGGGTTTTGATGCTGGTCATCCGACGAGCTCCTTGTCCTTTGTCATCAGCTCCATGAGGCTCTCCTGGGTCGCCTCGCCTACCGGCTTCTCACCGGTGATCCGGCCTGCGGCGAGGGCGTAGATGCGGTCACACATCCCCAGCAGCTCCGGCAGCTCGGAGGAGATGACGATCACCGCCTTGCCCTCGGCCACCAGCCGGTTGATGATCGTGTAGATCTCGAACTTGGCTCCGACGTCGATCCCACGCGTGGGCTCGTCCAGGATCAGCACGTCCGGGTCGGTGAAGAGCCACTTCGACAGCACGACCTTCTGCTGGTTGCCACCGGAGAGTTTGCCGACGACCGCCATCACGCTGGTCGTCTTGATGTTCATGTCCCGCCGGCTCGTCTCGGCGACCTTGATCTCCTCGTTGCCGTTCACCCAGCCGAATCGGGCCAGCCGGTCCAGGGCGGCGGCGGAGACGTTGCGCCGGACGTCGTCGATGAGGTTGAGGCCGTACCGCTTCCGGTCCTCGGTCACGTACGCGATGCCGTTGTCGATGGCCTCCGCGACGCTACGGGCGTTGACCTCCCGCCCGTGCATGAAGAGCTTGCCACTGATGTCGCGGCCGTAGGAGCGACCGAAGACGCTCATCGCCAGCTCCGTCCGGCCGGCGCCCATCAGCCCCGCGATGCCGACGACCTCACCGGCGCGCACCGACAGGTTGACGCCCTCGACGACCATCCGCTCCTGGGTCGGGTGCCGCACCGACCAGTCCTCGATCCGCAGCACCTCCTCGCCGGGCGACGATTCGCGGTCGGGGTAGAAGCTCTCGATGTCGCGGCCGACCATGCCCCGGATGATGCGCTGCTGGCTCACGTCCTCGGCGCGCATGTCCAGGGTCTCCACCGTACGACCGTCCCGGATGACGGTGGTCGAGTCGGCGATCGCGGTGATCTCGTTGAGCTTGTGCGAGATCATGATGCAAATGATGCCCTGCTCCTTGAGCTGCCGGAGCAGGCCGAGCAGGTGCGCCGAGTCGACGTCGTTGAGGGCGGCCGTCGGCTCGTCCAGGATGAGCAGGCGCACCTTCTTGGACAGCGCCTTGGCGATCTCCACGAGTTGCTGCTTGCCCACACCGAGCTGGATGACCGGGGTGACCGGGTTCTCGTGCAGCCCGACGGACGCCAGCAGCTTCGCCGCTTCGGCGTTGGCCCGGTTCCAGTCGATCAGGCCGCTGCGGCCCCGCCGCTCGTTGCCCAGGAAGAGGTTCTCGGCGATCGACAGGTAGGGCACCAGCGCGAGTTCCTGATGGATGATGACGATGCCATTGGCCTCGCTGTCCCGGATGCCCCGGAACTGCATCGGCTTGCCGTCGAAGAGGATCTCGCCGTCGTACGAGCCGCTGGGGTGGACGCCGGAGAGCACCTTCATCAGGGTGGACTTCCCGGCGCCGTTCTCGCCGCAGATGGCGTGGATCTCTCCCCGACGTACCGCGAGGTTGACGTCCTCCAGCGCGGTCACTCCGGGGAAGGTCTTCGTGATACGACGCATCTCGAGGATGGTGTCGTCCATGGTCACTGTCCTCTGTCAGTCTGGACGTTGCTCCGTCACGGCGTCGGGGGGGGGGGGGGGGGCCCCCCCCCCCCCCCGACGAGGTGACTACTTCTTGGCCTGACCGGCGGCGACCTCTTCCGCCGTCCAGTAGCCGGAGTCGATCAGCGTCGCCTTGATGTCGTCCTTGTAGACGGTCGCGATCGGCAGCAGGTAGGACGGGACGACCTTGACGCCGTTGTTGTACGTCTCGGTGTCGTTCGCCTGCGGCTGCTTGTCCTGCAGGAACGCCTCAGCGGCGTTGGCGGCCTGGTCGGCCAGCAGGCGGGTGTCCTTGAAGACGGTCGAGTTCTGCACGCCGTCGTTGATCAGCTTGATCGAGGCGATCTCCGCGTCCTGACCGGTCACGACCGGGAGCTTCTTCTTGCCCGCACCGCCGTAGCCCGCGTTCTGCAGGGCGGTGATGATGCCCCGGGAGATGCCGTCGTACGGCGACAGGACCCCGTTGACGACCGAGCCGTCGTTGTAGCTGGAGGTCAACAGGTCCTCCATCCGCTTCTGCGCGGTCTCCTGCTGCCAGCGCAGGGTGGCCACCTGCTCCTTGGCGGTCTGCTTCGACTTGACCTTCAGCGTGCCCGCGTCGATGAACGGCTTCAGCGTGTCCATCGCGCCGCCGAAGAAGTACTGCGTGTTGTTGTCGTCCAGCGAGCCGGCGAACAGCTCGATGTTGAACGGGCCCTTGGCCGTGCCCTTCGAGCCGTCCTTGTTCAGCAGACCGAGACCGACCAGGAGCGCGGTGCCCTGCGCGACGCCGACCTTGTAGTTGTCGAAGCTGACGTAGAAGGCGACGTCCTTGCTGCCGCGGATCAGCCGGTCGTACGAGATGACCGGAATCTTCGCGGCGGCGGCGGCCTGCAGTTGGCTGCTGAGCGCCGTACCGTCGATGGCGGCGATGACCAGGACGTCCGCACCCTGGGTGATCATCTGGTCGACCTGCTGCGACTGGGTCGGGATGTCGTCGCCCGCGTACTGCAGGTCGACCTTGTAGCCCTTGGACTCCAGCTTCGACTTCACCGCGTTGCCGTCGGCGATCCACCGCTCCGACGTCTGCGTCGGCATCGAGACGCCGATCGTCAGGTCCCCCGGCTTCTTGTCGCTGGTGTCGCCGCCGCTGCCGGCACCTCCACCACTGCACGCTGCCAGGCTCAGCGCCAGCGCCGCGCTACCGAGAGCGACCAGGATTTTCCTGCTCACGGGCTTCTCCTCTCCCGATTCCCCCCGCCGACCGCCGGGGCCACCTGTCATCTTTCGGGTAGTGTTAGCGCTCACATAGAGCACGTCAACACTTGATCCGAAATACCGGTGTCACGGTCTCGTAACGGAGACTTCCCCACCCACACGACCTCGCGCAACCCCTGCCGGCGGTCGATCGGATACCGGCGGTCCGCAATCGGGACAGCACGCCCAAACGACGAGGCCAGCCGGGTGGTGACCGATGGACGACGGGCGTGTGGACGGCGGGGTGACAGCCGCCGACGGGTCAGCGGCGCACCGGGGCCCGGGCGGCGGCCTATCAACGGCGCGGCGGGGCGACGCTGTCGCGGACGACCAGAGTCGGGGCGATCGTCTGGCGCAGGGCGCCCCCGCCGTTGCCCGACTCGATCTGGGTCAGCAGCATCTGCAGGCTCGCCCGCGCCACCGCGTCGAAGTCCGGTCGCACGGTGGTCAGCGGCGGGATGAAGTAGGCCGCTTCCGGCACGTCGTCGAACCCCACGACGCTGATCTCGGCCGGCACCCGCCGCCCGAACTCGTGCAGCGCCCGCAGTACGCCCAGGGCGAGGTGGTCGTTCGCCGTGAAGATCGCGGTCACCTCCGGCATCCGGGCGAGCATCTGCCCGCACCGGTAGCCCGACGCCGCCGACCAGTCCCCGTGCATCAGGGGCGGTGGGTCGATCCCCACGGCCAGCAGCGCCTCCCGCCAGCCCTCGATACGACCGGCGCTGTCGAACCAGTCCGACGGCCCCGACACGTGCCACACGGTGCGGTGCCCCGCGTCGAGGAGATGCCGTGTCACGGCCCGCGCGCCCGACACCTGGTCGACCGTCACCAACGGCACCGGACGGTGGGGGTCGCCGTCGACCGTCACCAGTGGAACGTCCTTGGGTAGCCGCTCCAACGCCTCGCCGGCCGACTCGACCGGCGCGATGACCACGATGCCGGCGACCCGGTGCGCCAGGTGCCGCTCGACAGCGGCCGAGATGGAACGGTGGTCCAGGTCCCGTACGCTGCCGACGCTGACCGCGAAGCCCTCCGCCGCGGCGGTCTGCTCCAGGGCGGCCAGCAGCGACGCCGGACCGTAGAGGGTCGTGTTCTGTGCCACCACGCCGATGACCTGGGACCGGCCGGTCACCAGGGCACGCGCGGCGCCGTTCGGGCGGTAGCCGAGCTCGGCGATCGCCGCCCGCACCCGCAACCGGGTCTGCTCACGCACGTTGGGATGCCCGTTGAGCACCCTCGACACCGTCTGATGGGAGACACCGGCCAGACGAGCGACATCCGTCATCGCGGGACCGTGCACGGCCATTTCACTCCCCCCGCCTCCACCCGACCCGCGGCCCGTCGACGTTGACTGGAGCGGCCCGGCCCGATCCCCCCCCTCGCTCAGCCACCACGCCGGTGCTGAATCGCAGGTGACCAGCGCTGGATCGCCGACAGTCTACGCCAGCCGTCCCCTCGAACACGGTACGGCTGAGCGCGAACAACGCGGCGGGTGCCAGGTTGTGCCGGCGGCCGCTCACACCGTCACCCCCGACCGGAGGTGGTCCGCAACGGGCCGCCGCCCCGCTCCACGCTCCTGGACAGAGCGGGGAACAGGGCGGCGGTCGGTCTGTCCGGCGGCGCGGCACCTCCCGCAGGGGCACGGGTGGTGCGGTCGCGCCGCAGTCACATTACTCGTCGGGTGACGGGCGTCATGGTGTGGTCAGGTCGAAACGGCGGACGGTGACCGCGCCGCCGAGCGCCTGGGTGGCGTGGTTGAAGATGGCGAACCGGTAGCCCATGAAGAACTGCCAGTTGTTCGCCAACGTCAGGGCGTTGCCGAACGACGTGAAGTTGACGCCGTCCGTGCTGTACGAGAAGCGTGCCTGTCGACCGGAGCCCGGTCTGATGTCGGCGTTGGCGCGCAACCAGATCCGGCCACCGGAGACGGCGGTGCTCGCCACCTCGCTGCCGGTGCTGGTGGTGTTCCAGTTGCCGTCCATCGTGAGACCGTTCTGCATCACCAGACGGGTGGATCCGTTGTCCCGCTTGATGCCGATCCAGGCGGACGAGTTGCGCAGCACCGCCAGACCGGTGCGGTCGCCGTCGCGCATCGTGGAGTAGTCCAGCTCGATGGTGGCGGTGGAGGTGGGGCCCTGGATCCGGTGCGTCAGCGTGTTGCGCGCCGCGTAGAGGTCACCGGTCACGGTGGCGGTCTGCAGGTTCAGCCCGTTGTTGACCGACCATCGATTGTTGTCCGGGTTGTGGTTCCACTCCCACTGCGGGCCGAGGGTGGTGCCGGCGAACGTGTCGGTGCCCGTCAGTGGCTTCACCGCACGCGGCGGCGCGGGCAGGTTCGGCTTCGGGTAGGAGCTGCCCCACGCGCCGTTGACCGTCTGCAGCACCGGCCAGCCGTCGCTGGTCCAGGTGATCGGCGCCATGGCCGGCATGCGACCACCGGGGTACGCGTCGACGAACGACATGTAGTACCAGTCGCCGTTCTGGGTCTGCACCAGGCCACCCTGGTGCGGAACGCCGCCGCCCGAGATCGGACCGGGCAGGTCGAGCAGCACCTGACGCTGCTCGTACGGGCCGAACGGGCCGTTGGTCGACTTCAGCACGTACTGGCCGTTGGCCGGTCGGGTGAGCCAGATGTAGTAGGCCCCGTTGCGCTTGTAGAACCGCGCGCCCTCCAGGGTGCCGATGCTCGATGGGGTCTGGTACACCTGCTGGGCGCGTACCTGGGATTTCCCGTCGGCGGACAGTTGGGCGACGCTGATCGTGGTGTTGCCGTACGCCACGTACATGGTGTCGTTGTCGTCGATCAGCATGCCAGCGTCGTAGTAGCAGTTGGGGATGGTGGTGTGCTTGGTCCAGGTGCCGTCGACCGCGGACGCGGTGTAGATGTGCGTCTGCGAGAAGTCGATGCACCCGGCCCAGTAGTACGTGCGGTTGCTCGGCCGGTAGTTCAACGTCGAGGCCCAGATCCCGTCGACGTACGCGTTACCACCGCTCATGTCGTACTTCGAACCGAAGTCCAACCGGGGTACGGAGTGCCCGGCGTACTCCCAGTTCACCAGGTCGTACGAGCGCAGCACCGGCGCGCCCGGTGAGTAGTGCATGGTGGAGGCCGACATGTAGTAGACGTTGTCCACCCGGATGATGTCGACGTCGGCGAAGTCCTGCCACACCACCGGGTTCGAGTACGTGCCGTTCGACGGGGGTGGCGTGGTGGGCGGTGGCGTGGTGGGCGGTGGTGTGGTGGGCGGTGGCGTGGTGGGGTCGCCCCCGCCATCGACGCGCACGAGCTGCCACTGCTGGTTGGTGCCGTTCCAGTCGTCGTACTGCACGATGTTGCCACCATCGGCCGTCGAGGCGCCCTGCACCTCCATGACCCGGTTGCTGTTCCGGTTGACCAACCGCACATAACCGCCGTCGGAATCGGCCAGGCGGAACTGCTGGTTGGTCCCGTTGTTGTCCGACCACTGCACGATCGCCGCACCGTTGGCCGTCGAACGGTTGTACACGTCCAGCACCTTGCCGGACAACCTCGACTTGAGCCGGAAGTAACCACTCCCGGAATCCACGAACTGCCACTGCTGCTGGTTACCGTTGTTACGCGTCCACTGCGTGATCCGCGCACCATCGTTCGTGGCCAGGTTGTACACATCCAACGCCTTGCCACTGTTGCGGTTCACCAACACGTACCACGCGCTCGTGTCGACCGTGGCCGCCGACGCGGGCGCCGCAGCCACCGCCGCGGCCGCGCCACCGACCACCAGCGCCGCCGCCGCGATGGCGACTCTCGACAGCCAACTGCGCCGGCGTGGCGCACCCCGGGGAACCCGACCGATGGAAAGCATGATCCTCCTCTGCTGACGCGAACCGTGCGGTCTGGGCCGGCGTCCGCGGCACCGGGCGGGGCACCGAGCTGACCACGCCCGGCCATGTGATCGCTAACAGCACTCCCCGAGCGTCGCGGCAGCACGATGCCGAAGACGAGGGGTTAGGACGCGAGTACGGCCGGACCAGGCAATGACATCGACCACCTTCGCTATAGACTGTGAGCGATAACATGCTCTTAGTCAAGGCGTAACACGATCGGCTCGCGGGCCTGCTAGGACGCGCGGCAGAGCCCGTGCACAGGCACGAACGGGTGGTCCACCCCGGCCCGCAGGCAGGGGTGGACCACCCGTTTCACAGGACGATCCGGACGCCTGTCAGAAGCCGCGGGCCAGCCGGTAGTAGGCCTGGTTCCACCGGATCTCGTCCGCGAAGCGGCGCGGGTCGGTGTCGGCGTCGATGACGACGAGCTCGGTCCGGCTCATCTCGGCCAGGTCGTGCAGCTCCTCGGTGCCCACCGCCTGCGACAGCACGGTGTGGTGGGGGGCCCCGGCGGTGATCCAGGACTCGGCGGAGACGGGCAGGTCCGGTCGCGGTCGCCAGACGGCGCGGGCCACCGGCAGTCGGCGTAGCGGCTGCGGCGGCGGCACGACGTCGATCTCGTTGGCCACGAGCCGGAACCGCTCCCCCATGTCGGCCAGCCCCAGCACCACCGCCGGACCGGGTGCGGCGTCGAACACAAGCCGTACCGGATCCTCCCGCCCACCGATGCTCAGCGGGTGGATCTCGACGTTGGGCATGTCCGACGCGATGGTCGGACAGACCTCGAGCATGTGCGCGCCGAGCACCAGCTCCTGGCCCGGGGTGAGGTCGTAGGTGTAGTCCTCCATGAACGACGTGCCGCCCTGGACTCCCACGGACATCGCCTTGATGGTGTGCACCAGGACCGACGTCTTCCAGTCGCCCTCGCCGCCGAAGCCGTAGCCGTCGGCCATCAGCCGCTGCACGGCGATGCCGGGGAGCTGACGCAGACCGCCGAGGTCCTCGAAGTTCGTGGTGAACGCCCGGAAGCCACCGGCGTCCAGGAAGGCGCGCATGCCCAACTCCAGGCGGGCGGCATAGCGCAGCGAGTCGTGCCGCTCGCCCCCCGGGAGCAGCTCGGCGCCCACGCGGTAGCTGTCGCCGTACTCCTTGACCAGCTCGTCCACGTCGGCGTCGGCGACCTCGCCGACCACCTCGACCAGGTCGTTGACCCCGTAGGTGTTGACCGACACCCCGAAGCGCAGCTCCGCCTCGACCTTGTCGCCCTCGGTCACCGCGACGTCGCGCATGTTGTCGCCGAAGCGGGCCAGGCGCAGCGACCGCATCGCCGACCAACCGGTCGCCGCGCGGGCCCAGGCGCCGACCCGGGCGGTCACCCGCGGGTCGCTGACGTGCCCGGCGACCGTCTTGCGGGCCACACCGAGCCGGGTCTGGATGTACCCGAACTCACGGTCGCCGTGCGCGGCCTGGTTCAGGTTCATGAAGTCCATGTCGATGTCGTCCCACGGCAGCAGGACGTTCGCCTGGGTGTGCAGGTGCAGCAGCGGCGTCTGCAGGGCGTCCAGCCCGGCGATCCACATCTTCGCCGGCGAGAACGTGTGCATCCACGCGATGACCCCGATCGCGCCCTGGGCGGCGGCCTCCCGGCAGACCCGCAGGATCTCACCGCTGTTGGTCAGGACGGGCTTCCAGATCACCCGGGCGGGAATCTGCGGCGAGTCGTCGAGCGTGGCCGCGATCTGGCGGGACTGCTCGGCGACCTGCCGGAGCGTCTCCTCGCCGTACATGCCTTGGCTGCCGGTGAGGAACCAGATCTCGGGTTCGGGGTGTGGTGCCATGGGGTTGCCTTCCGCGAGAGGGGCGGTCACTTGTAACGGATTCCGATGAGTCGCTGCAGGAGGATGAACGCGAAGAGCAGGCCGCCAATCACGATCTTGGTCCACCAGGAGTTGAGGCTGCCGTCGAACGTGATGAGGGTCTGGATCACGCCCAGGACCAGCACGCCGAGCACGGTGCCGAAAATGTATCCCGCGCCGCCGGTGAGCACCGTGCCGCCGATCACGACGGCGGCGATGACGTCCAGCTCCATGCCGACGGCGATCAGCGGCGCGCCGGAGAGGGTATAGAAGGACAGCAGGACCCCAGCGATCGCGGAGCAGAGCCCGCTGATCGTGTAGACGGCGATCCGGGTCCGCCCCAGCGGAAGGCCCATCAGCAGCGCCGACTGCGGGTTGCCGCCGATCGCGTACACGTTGCGTCCCAGCCGGGTGTAGGCCAGCACGTACGCGGCGACGAGCACCACGGCGAAGGCGATCAGCACGCTGATCGAGACGAAGTTCCCCCGAGGATCTCCGATCCGCTCCTGCGACATCCTGGTCCAGAAACCGTCCGTGATCGGGATGGACGAGTCGGAGATGAACGTGCACATCCCCCGGGCGAAGAACATCCCGGCGAGCGTGACGATGAACGGCTGGATGTCGAAGAAGTGGATGACGCACCCCATCAACAGGCCGAGCGTCGGGCCGATCAGCAACGCGACGACGAGCACGAGCCCCGCCGGCAGACCCTTGTCCAACAGGTCCGCCGACACCATCGCCGTCATGGCGACGACGGACCCGACCGACAGGTCGATGCCACCGGTGAGGATGACGAAGGTCATGCCCACCGCGACGACGAGCAGGAAGCCGTTGTCGATGAAGACGTTGAAGATGACCTGCACGTTCGAGAACGCCGTGTACTGGGACACGCCGATGCCGTACATGACCAGCAGCAGGGCGAGCGTGGCCAGCACCGGCACCTGCCGCCGGGGCAGCCGGAACCGGGTGCGGCGGGGGACGGTGAGCGATCCGGTGGTCATGCCGGCACCTGCTCCTTCGGTTTGTCGGCGACGGGGCGCGGCGGTGGGACGCTTCTCTTGCGCCGGCTGAACCGGGCTCGGAAGGCCGGCGCCTGGATGAGGCAGACTGCGATGACGACCACCGCTTTGAACAGCAGCGACGTCTGCGGCGAGATGTTCATGGCGTACACCGTGGTGGTCAGGGTCTGGATGATCAGCGCGCCGAGGATGGTGCCGCTGAGGTAGAACCGGCCACCGGCGAGGGACGTACCGCCGATGACGACCGCGAGGATGGCGTCCAGCTCCACCCAGAGGCCGACGGCGTTGCCGTCGGCGCTGGACACGTTGGCCGTCATCATGAACCCGGCGATCGCCGCGCAGGCGGCGCTGAGCACGTACACGAGGAAGATGACGCGGTTGGACCGGATGCCCGCCAGCCGGCTCGCCTCGGCGTTGCCGCCCACCGACTCGACGATCATGCCGAGGGCGGTGCGACGGGTGAACGCGGCGACGAGCAGGGCGGCGGCGAGCGCGATGAAGATGGCCAGCGGCAGGGTCAGCAGGTGACCCAACCCGATCGCCCGGAACGGCCCCGAGTTGATGGTGATGATCTGACCCTGCGTGATCAGCTGGGCGAGGCCGCGACCGGCCACCATCAGGATCAGGGTGGCGATGATCGGCTGGATACCGATCACGGCCACCAGCACCCCGTTCCAGGCGCCGAGCACCAGCGAGAGCCCGAACGCCATCGCGAGGGCGGTCAGCACCACGCCGAGGCTGTTCTGGTCGGGCTGCTTGCTGATGTACATGCAGGCGACCGCGCCGCTGATCGCGCAGAGGGAGCCGACCGACAGGTCGATGCCGCCGGTCGAGATCACCAGGGTCATGCCCAGCGCCACGAGGATCAGTGGCGCGCTCAGCCGCAGGATGTCGATCGGCGTGCCGTACAGGTGCCCGTCCTTGAGCTCGATGGACAGGAACCCGGGACGGTAGATCGTGTTCGCCGCGAGCATGACGACCAGCACGGCGACGGGCCAGAACAGCCGGTGACCGATCATCGTCCGATACCGGCTCGTGGTCTCGTTCATCGGTCCGCCTCCTCCCGCTGGGATCCACTCGCGATCGTCTGCATGATGCGCTCCGCGTCGAGACCCTCGTTGTTGGCGAGCTGCGCGACCATCTGCCGGTCCCGCATGACGGCCACCTTGTGGCTGAGGCGCAGCACCTCCTCCAACTCGGCCGAGATGAACAGCACCGCCATCCCGCCGTCGGACAGTTGCGCCACGAGCCGTTGGATCTCGGTCTTCGCGCCGATGTCGATGCCCCGGGTCGGTTCGTCCAGGATCAGCAGCCGCGGCTCGGTGATCAGCCACCGGGCGAGGAGGACCTTCTGCTGGTTGCCGCCGGAGAGGTTGCGTACCGGCACCTCCGGGTCCGCCGGACGGATGTTGAGCGCCTTGACGTACCTGTCGACCAGCTCGTCCTGGCGGCGGCGCGGGATGGGCCGCAGCCAGCCGCGGGCGGCCTGCATGGCGAGGATGATGTTCTCGCGGACCGACAGGTCCGGGACGATGCCCTCGGCGCGGCGGTTCTCCGAACAGAAACCGACGCCCTGGTCGATGGCCTGCGCGGGCGTACGCAGACTGCTCGACGTGCCGTCGATCGCGACCTGCCCGCCGTCGGCACGGTCGGCCCCGAAGAACAACCGTGCCACCTCGGTACGCCCCGAGCCCAGCAGGCCCGCGAGACCCACCACCTCACCGGGGTGGATGGTCAGGCTGAACGGCTCGACCGCGCCCGCCCGGCCGAGGTTCGACACCGCCACCAGGGGGGTGCCCTCCTCGAGCGCGGCCAGGTCGCGTCGGGAGTGCTCCTCGATCCCCTCGAGGACGTCGAGCTCCTTGCCGATCATCTTCTCGACGAGGCCGAGTTGGGGCAGTTCGGTGGTCAGGTACTCGCCGACGAGCCCGCCGTTGCGCAGCACGGTGATGCGGTCCGCGATCTCGTAGACCTGGTCGAGGAAGTGCGTCACGAACAGGATCGCGATGCCCTCGTCGCGCAGTTGCCGCATGATGCGGAACAGCTGCGCGACCTCACCCGCGTCGAGGCTGGACGTCGGCTCGTCCAGGATCAGCACCCGGGCCTGGATGTCGATCGCGCGGGCGATCGCGACCATCTGCTGGATCGCGAGGGAGTACGAGCCCAGCGGCGCGCTGACGTCGAGGTCGAGATCGAGGCGGGACAGCAGCGCGCGGGCGCGGCGGCGGACCTCGCCCCAGCGGACGGTGCCGAGCAGGCGCGGCTCACGTCCGATGAAGATGTTCTCCGCCACCGAGAGGTTGGTGCAGAGATTGACCTCCTGGTAGACGGTGCTCACTCCGGCGGCCGTCGCCTGCATCGGCCCGCTGAAGGACACCGGCTCATCGCCGAGGGTGATCGTGCCCTCGTCGGTGTCGTAGACACCGGTCAGGGCCTTGATGAGGGTCGACTTCCCGGCGCCGTTCTCGCCCATCAGGGCGTGCACCTCGCCGGGGAAGAGCCGGAAGTTGACGTCGTGGAGTGCACGCACCCCGGGGAAGGACTTGCTGATCCCGGTCATCGTCAGGACCGGACGGCTATCCGTCATCCCATCAGACCTCTTCTGGGGGGGGGTTGTCGACGCGGATGGGCCGTTGCGCTCCCACCGCGCCCGCCCGGCCCCAAACCGGGGCTCGGGCGGGCGTGGCACGGGTCGTCGCGGGTCATGCCCGGTCCGTTCGGGTTCACGGGGCGACACGGCGGGGCCGCCACGCCAGCGCGGCGACCCTCCTGCGTCGATCAGTACTTGCGGGTGGGCAGAGCCTCCTTGGCCTGCTCCTGCGTGAAGGTGGTCTCCTCGGTCTCGATCCGAGCGGGCACCGTCTCACCCGCGTGGACCTTCTTGGCCAGGTCCATCAGCTGTGGGCCGAGCAGCGGGCTGCACTCCGCGATGAAGTTGAACTTCCCGTCGGCGAGAGCCTGCATACCGTCCTTGACGGCGTCGACCGTGATGATGGTGATGTCCTTACCGGGCACCTTGCCGGCAGCGGTGATGGCCTCGAGAGCGCCCAGACCCATGTCGTCGTTGTGCGCGAACAGCACGTCGATCTTCGGGTTGGCCTTGAGGAACTGCTCCATGACCTGCTTGCCGCCCGCCCGGGTGAAGTCACCCGGCTGAGAGGCGATGATCTTCAGGTTCGGGTTGGCGGCGATCGCCTCGCCGAAGCCCTTCTTGCGGTCGTTGGCCGGCGCCGCACCGGTGTTGCCCTGCAGCTCGACGATGTTGACCGGGCCGGTGGCGCCCTTCTTCTGCTCGACCAGCCACTCGCCCGCGAGCTTGCCCTCCTTGACGAAGTCCGAGCCGAGGAAGGTCTTGTAGAGGCTCTTGTCGGCCGAGTCGACCGAGCGGTCGGTCAGGATGACCGGGATGCCGGCGTCCTTGGCCTCCTTGAGCACCGTGTCCCATCCGGATTCCACGACCGGCGAGAAGGCGATGACGTCCACCTTCTGCTGGATGTAGTTACGGATGGCCTTGATCTGGTTCTCCTGCTTCTGCTGCGCGTCGTCGAACTTCAGCTCGACGCCCGCCGCGGCAGCGGACTCCTTGATCGAGGTGGTGTTCGCCGTACGCCACGCGCTCTCGGCGCCGACCTGGGAGAAGCCCATCGTGATCTTGCCGTCGTCCTTGGACCCGCCGCCGGTGTCGCTGTTGCCGCAGGCCGCCACGCCGCCGACGAGCAGCACACTGGCGAGTACCGCGATAGCGCGCTGCGTTCGCATCTTTCTCATCAGATCTCCTTGGCTCGGTGTGGTGGGTGACCGCGCGAGCCGCCGACGAGCAGAGGGTGGCGTACGCGGATGGTGCGTGCTGGTGCGTCGGTGGAGCAGACCGGCGGGCCGGATGGCCGGTGGAGACGGTCAGGAACCCGCCGGTGCGACTGGTTGTTGGCCGTAGACGTTCTGGTAACGGTGGTAGAGGGCGTCGATGTCGGCCTGCGCGATCGGCACGGGCTGCCCGAGGGTTCGCGCCAGGTACGAGGTACGGGCCACGTCCTCGCACATGACCGCCGCCTTGACCGCCGCCCGGGCGTCCCGGCCGATGGTGAAGACGCCGTGGTTGCGCATGAGCACGGCGGGCGAGCGGTGCCCGGCGAGCGTGGCGACGATGCCCTTGCCGATGTCGTCGCCGCCGATCAGCGCGAACGGGCCCAGCGGGATCTCCCCGCCGAACTCGTCGGCTTGCGCGGTGAGGTGACAGGGGATCGCCTCACCGCAGGCGGCCCAGGCGCTCGCGTACGAGCTGTGTGTGTGCACCACGCCGCCGACCTCGGGCATGGCGCGATAGACGTAGGCGTGGGCGGCCGTGTCGCTGGACGGCGCCAGGTCGCCCTCGACCAGGACCCCGTCGAGGTCGCAGACCACCATCGTGTCGGCCGTGAGGTCGTCGTAGCCCACGCCGCTCGGCTTGATGACCATGAGATCCTGGCCGGGCACCCGCGCGGAGACGTTGCCGGACGTCCAGGCGACCAGGTTGTACCGGGTCAGCTCGGTGTGCAGGCGGGCAACGCTCTCGCGCAGCTCACCGATCTGTCGGCTCACCTCTGCGTTCATGCGACGACCTCCAGCGGGGCCTCGTGCGTGGCCGCGGCGGTCTCTACCGCCGCGTTGCGGATCGCCCGGAGGCGGAGCATGACGTCGTTGCCGCCGCGACCGAAGTGGTCGTGCAGCGCCCGGTACTCGGCGTACAGCGCGTCGTAGGCGCGCGCCCGCTCGGGATCAGGCGTGTAGACGGCCTCGTGCACCCGCCCCATCGCCTGGGACGCCTCGTGGATCGACGGGTACGCCCCGGCGGCGACGGCGGCGTGGATCGCCGAGCCGAGCGCCGGCCCCTGCGCGGACGCGATGATGTTCAGCGGCCGCTTGGTCACGTCGGCGTAGATCTGCATCAGGAGCTTGTTGTTGGTGAGACCGCCGGCGATCACCAGGTCGTCGACGGGCACGCCGGCCTCGACGAACGCGTCGATGATCATCCTGGTGCCGTACGCCGTGGCCTCCAGGAGCGCGCGGTAGATGTCCTGCGGCCGGGTGGCCAGGGTCATCCCGACGATCATCCCGCTCAGGTCGTGGTTGACCAGCAGCGAGCGGTTGCCGTTCCACCAGTCCAACGCGACCAGGCCGTGCGCGCCGACCGGCTGGCTGGCGGCCAACTCGGTGAGGCGCTCGTGCGAGTCGAGCCCGGCGGGGGCGCCGTGCTCGACGAACCAGCCGAAGATGTCGCCGACACCGCTCTGGCCGGCCTCGTAGCCCCACGCGCCGGGGCTGATGCCGCCGTCGACAACGCCGCACATGCCGGCGACCTCGGCCGGGTGCTCGCCGTTGACCACGTGACAGGTGGACGTGCCCATGATGGCCACGAGCCGGCCCGGCTGTACGGCCTGCGCGGAGGCCGCGGTGACGTGCGCGTCGACGTTGCCGACCGCTACCGCGATCCCCTCCGGAAGGCCGGTCCAGGCGGAGGCGCGGGCGGTGAGCGTGCCGGCCCGGGCGCCGAGCGGCAGCAGCGGGCCGTCGAGCTTGGCCACGAAGTCGCCGAAGTCGGGGTTGAGCGCCGTCAGGAAACTCTCGGACGGGTACTGCCCGTCCTGCAGGATGCCCTTGTAGCCGGCGGTGCAGACGTTGCGGGTCTCGGTGCCGCTGAGCTGCCAGACGATCCAGTCGGCGGCCTCGATGAACCGCTCGGCCCGGTGGTAGATCTCCGGGTCCTCCTCCAGGATCTGCAGACCCTTGGCGTACTGCCACTCGGCGGAGATCTTGCCGCCGTAGCGGCCGATCCACGGCTCTGCCCGCTCGTGGGCCAGCGCGTTGATCCGGTCGGCGTGCGGCTGGGCGGCGTGGTGCTTCCACAGCTTGACCCACGAGTGCGGCCGGTCGCGCAGTTCGGGATCCTCGCACAGCGGGGTGCCGTCGGCGCGCGTCGGGAGGACGGTGCAGGCGGTGAAGTCGATACCGATGCCGACCACCGCAGCGGGGTCCACCCCCGCGGCGGAGACCGCCGCCGGAACGGCGTGCCGCAGCACGTCGCGGTAGTCGTCCGGATTCTGCAGTGCCCAGTCCGGGGGCAGTAACCGACCTCCGGGCAACGTCTCGCTGATGACCCCGTCGCCGTACTCGTGCACCGCGGTCCCGAGCTCGGCACCGTCACGAACCCGGACCACAACGGCCCGCCCGGAGAGAGTGCCGAAGTCGACACCCACGACGTAGCTTTCGGCAGCTCCGCCCACACGCTCCATGTTCACCTCCACCGTTAACGGGGATAGTGTTAACGCTCACATCCAGCCTCGTCAAGACATCTACCTGCAACAGCTCCGTAACGGAACGCGGAGTCCATACCGACTCGGGCACGTCGATACCGGGCCGGTGCAAAGCATTCGATCTGGTTCCAACCGTCGAGGCGTCGCAGGGAAGCGCCGACATTCCGCTGGGTGATCAACCCGGAACCGTCGGGGCGCGGCGACGGCGGCACCGCCACCGGGGGCACGCGACGGCGGGGGCGGAGACAGTGGGCGTGACGGAGGGCGTCATCCTCGCGCGGCTGCGACGGTGTCGTCCCACGACGACGATCGGCTCGCCAACGGGATGTCAGCGATAACATCGACAACACCGACGCCCCCGCATGATCAGACCTATGGACCGCCGATGGCCCGGCCCGCCCGGGCCGGGCCATCGCACGTCGGGTCAGGCCGTCCGACTACGGCTGTAGAGCGCCTTGGCCCACCAGAAGCAGGCCACCGTGATGACGGCGCACCAGGCGACCGCGAGGAGCCCGTTGGCGCCGATTCCGCTGCCGAGCAGCAGGCCACGGAGCGTCTCCATGACCGGGGTGAAGGGCTGGTAGTCGGCGAACAGGCGTACCGGCGTCGGCATCGAGTCGGTGGGGACGAAACCGCTGCCGAGGAACGGCAGCAGCACCAGCGGCATGGGCAGGTTGCTGGCCGTCTCGACGCTCTTGGTGACCAGGCCGAGAGCCACCGACAGCCAGGTGACGGCGAAGGTGACCATGGCCAGCACACCGATCGCGGCGAGCCACTCGACGGCACTGGCGGTGGGGCGGAATCCGACGAGCAGCGCCGCGCCGGTCACGGCCGCGAGGCTGACCATTGTCTGGAGCACGCTACCCAGGACATGGCCGGTGAGAACCGACGGTCGAAAAATCGCCATGGTACGGAAGCGGGCGATGATGCCCTCGGCCATGTCCATCGCGACCGAGATCGCGGTGCCCTGCGCCGCGCTGGCCACCGTGATGAGCAGGATGCCCGGGGTGACGTAGTTGGCGTAGTCTGCCCGGCCGCCGGCAGGCCCGAGGCCGGCGCCGAGTGTGCCGCCGAAGACGTAGACGAAGAGCAGCAGGAGGATGACCGGGATGCCGATGAGCATGAGGGTCAGCGAGGGGTAGCGGCGCATGTGCAGCAGGTTGCGCCGCAGCATGGTGTTGGAGTCGCGCAGGGCGAGGGTGAGGGTGCTCATCGCGCTGAAGCCCTTTCGTGTCCGAGCCGCCCGGCCCGGGTGTCGGGTTGGCCGGTGAGGGCGAGGAAGACGTCGTCGAGGCCGGGGGTGTGCACGGCGAGACCGGCCACGGTGATGGAGTCGCGGTCGAGGTCGTCCAGGAGAGACCGCAACGAATCGACCCCGCCGTCGCTCGGCACCTCGAGGGTCAGCGCGGCGTCGTCCCGGGTGGCCGCCGTGAACGTACGGGCCGCCGAGTCGAGCCCCTCCTGGTCGGCGAACCGCAGGACGACGTGACCGCCCGGGATGAGCCGCTTCAGCTCGTGCGGGGTGCCCTCGGCGATCAGTCGGCCGTGGTCGAGGAAGGCGACGCGGTCGGCGAGCTGGTCGGCTTCCTCCAGGTACTGGGTTGTCAGCAGGATGGTGACGCCCTCGGCGGCGAGCGCCTTGATGATGTGCCACATGGCCCGGCGGCTTCGCGGATCGAGGCCGGTCGTCGGCTCGTCGAGGAAGATGACGCGGGGGTCGCCGACCAGCGTCATCGCGAGGTCGAGTCGACGGCGCATGCCTCCGGAGTACGTCGCGGCCGGCTTGTCCGCCGCTTCGGTCAGATCGAACTGTTCGAGCAGGTCGGCGATCCGTCGGCGACCCGCTTCGCGGTCCAGGTGACACAGGTCGGCCATGAGGTGCAGGTTCTCCCGGCCGGTGAGCAGGTTGTCCACGGCGGAGAACTGGCCGGTGACGCCGATCAGCTCGCGTACGGCGTCCGGGTCGCGGGTCACGTCGTGCCCGAGGACGCGGGCGTGGCCGCCGTCCCCCGCGAGGAGGGTGGAGAGGATCTGCACGGTGGTGGTCTTGCCGGCGCCGTTGGGGCCGAGCAGTGCGAAGACCGTTCCCTCGGTGATCATCAGGTCGATGCCGTCGAGCACGACCTTGTCGCCGTAGGACTTGCGCAGATCGGTGGTGACGATCGCGGGTTGCCTGCTGCCGGTCATGGTCTCCTCATTTGCGGTGGGGGGGTCGGGGCGGGTCAGGCGCGGCGGATCGTGATGTCGCCGTACGAGGTGTTGGCTCGGATCTCGACCGTCTCGTCGGTCTCGGCCGGGCCGTCGGTCGTTTCGAGGGCGTTGTGTACGCGTCCGTGTCGGGAGCTGACGTCGAGCCAGGCGGCAGTGCCGCGCCGGACCCCGACCTCGATCGCGCCGTAGGAGGTCTGCGACTCGATCGACCCGCGCACGACCTCGCCCAGCCGCACGTTGCCGTACGCGGTCCGTGCCACCACCGACGCCGTCGGCGCGTCGACGGTGATGTCGCCGTACGCGGTGTTGATCCGGACGTCACCGCCGCCGCGGCCGATCCAGCAGTCGCCGGATGAGTTCTTGATCTCGGCGGTGCCGTCGACCGCGCCGAGGCGCACCTTGCCGGACGATGCCTTCACCCGGGCGGAACCGGTGACACGCTCCACCGCGACCTCGCCGTGGCTGCTGTCGATCTCCAGCGAGCCGGTCTCCTCCAGCCGGATCGTGCTCCCGGTCTTGATGCGGCACTCGCCGAGCCGGCCCTCGCCGCGGAAGGCCGCCCACGCTGCCTCGGCGTGCAGCCGGGTGCCACTCGGCACCTCGATCAGCACGTCGACGGACGGCCCGGAGCCAAAGCCGTACCGGCGCCAACTCTTCGGCACCCTGATTCGCAGCTGCCCGGCGGCGAACTCGACGGTGGTCTGCTCCGCCGCGCTCACGTCGGACTTGCTCGACGGGTCGCGGGGCCGCACCTGTACCACCGTGTCGGTGCGGTCGGTCGCGGCGATCCAGGCGTCCCCGATGGGCAGCTCGACCTGGACGGAGATCGGTTCTGGTGTGTCGAAAACAGGCATGGTGGTCTCCCGGGAGGGTGTCAGCGGAGGCGGAACGAGGTGCGGGCAGGAGCGCGCTTCAGCGCGCCCAGCCGGTGACGTGCTGGCCGGACCTCGGGGGTTCCGGCCGGCGTGGCGGCTGGCGGTCGGGGCTACCGGCCCCGACGGCACCGGCGACGGCGCGCACCAGCCAGGCGTTGACGGACAGCCCGGCGCGGCTCGCGGCCTCGTCGACGCTGGCCTTGAGGTGGTCGGGAAGGCGGAGGTTGATCCGGGACGTGCCGCCCTCGTCGCCCTCGGGCGGCAGCAGGGGCGCCGGGGCCGCAGGCGGTTCGCTGACCTCGCCCGGCCCGTTCGTGGGCGGGGTGGCGGTTGCCACCACGAAGTCGGGCTCGCGTCCACGCAGTCGGACGTGCACCGACCCGGGGGCGAGATCGCGGGTGATCTCGTCGGCCGCGTCGGACAGCGCCTCGAGCAGCGTGAGGTGGGTCGCCGCTTCGAGCTGGGTGAAGAGCCGTTCGGCAAGCACCCGGCCCTCCGGGTCCACGCCCTCGGCGGCCACGGCGAACTCGTTACGCAGGTTCTCGACGTACGGCCTCAAGTCCATGGCACCATGATGGCACCACTTTGGCTCAGCATGCAACACCCGTGGCTCATTTTGCTGCCATGACGGTCATCGTCGCAGGTAACCGGGGCATTCCGGCCCTCCGAACGCGCGGCGGACCAGCCGGTTCGCGATCTCCTGGCTCAACCCGGTGGCCACCAGCAGGTCACTGGTGGTCGTCCGCACCTGCGCCACCACGACGGCACCGGAGAAACCGACCCCCTCCCGATAGGCGTCACCGGCGGCGCAGACCGCCCGCAGGGCCCGCTCCCGCGCCTGAACAGGTTCCTGACCGGCGGCGAACTGCCGCTTGAGCAGGCGTACCGCCTCGGCCAGGTCGGCGACGGCCGTGGGCATTCGTTCCGGGACGGGTTCGCCGTCATCGATCAGTGTCACCACCCGGCGGATCAGCGTTCCCGTGTTGCGCATCGCCCGGTCGATCGGCTCCGCCGTGTGCGCATACCGGGCCACCGGCCCGTGCCGCTGGTGCCAGTGCACGGGCGAGAGGGTGCTGGCCTCCCGGGCGCCCTGCGTCGCCTCGACGAGCGCGCTCAGCTCGGCCTTGTTCTCCCGCAGCTTCGCCCGGGCGGTCAGCGCGCGGTCGATGTCACGGTCGGTCAATGCGCCAGCGGTGGCCTCGAGCTGGTCGCTGAGCAGGTCCAGCGCCGGCCGCGCGGCCCGGTTGAGCACCCGCAGCGGGCTCAGCGGCAGCAGGACGGCGGTGACCAGCAGCGCCACAGCGCCCCCGATGAGGGCATCCACGAAGCGGGGAATCTCCAGGTCTCGCACGGACGGACTCAACGTGGCGACGAGCACGGCCGTGGCCCCGGCCTGGACCACCACCGCCGCGCTGCCGGCGAGGAACAACGCGACCAGGATCGCCAGCACGACCATCAGAGCGAGCTGCCACCATCCGGTGCCCATCACCCCGAGCAGCAGGTCACCGACCAGCACCCCCACGGTGACGCCGATGATGAGCTCGATGGTGCGACGTAGGCGTTGCCCGAGCGACGCCGCGAGGGTGGAGACCGCGGAGATCGGCGCGAACACCGACTGCGAGACGTGCAGCACCTGGTGCGCCACCAGCCAGGACAGCGCCGCGGCCAGGCCGGCCTGCAGGGCCAGACCGCCGATGCCCCGAACCCGCCGCCCCCGGTCCCGCAGCGCCTCCGACAGCCGGCCCCATAGGCGGGCGACGGTCGACGTCGGGCCGTGCTGCGCTCCCGCGCCGGCGCGTGCCGGCGCGTCCCCGTCCGTACCGGGCCGACCGGCAGCGACCATGGCGGGCGGCTACCCCGCCGTACCCCGATCAATCCTGGCAGCCGGGCACGACCACGCGGGTCCGTGCCCGGCCCGGCGTCCGACGGCGGTCACGCTCGGCGCGCGGCGAGCGCCTTCTCGGCGTACGCCCAGAGCTGGTCCGCGGCCGCCGGGTCGACCGCATGGTCCGCATCCCCGTCGGTGGCGTCGGGAAGCACCTCCACCTCCTGGTGTTGAGGGCGGCGGCGGTGATCCCGTCCACCGCCTCGACCGCGACCTGACGACCGGAGAGGGCATCGCCACCGGCCTGCCCCGGTCGTACACCGGGGCGATCTTCGGCTTTCTCGGCCGGCAGGTCCAGCCCGGCCGTAAGCGGGACGTGCCGCGCAGGGAACCCCCCGACGTGAAGAATGCTTCCCGTTATCTCATTTTTGCCCTTTATTGCTCCATTTTGCGTGTGTAGATCCCGATCGCGTGATGTGGTGGTCAGCGCACTCGGCCGTTCCATCCGGCCGAATCGAGCAGGATGCGCAACGCCTCCTGCAAGCTTTCAGCACGGAGGTTGATCTTGACAGCAAAACCCATTCGTCGTTGGCGGTGGGCGGTCCTGCCGGCCCTTGGGGCATCCGCAGCCGTCGCCGTGGCCGCCAGCCTGCTTCTCTTCAGCTCGACCGCCGCCAACGCGGCGGATGCGCCGGTGGGATTGGGTACGGCCGGCAACTTCTCCGTCCTGGCGGGCGCCGAACCGACCAACACCGGCCCGAGCTTCCTCGCCCAGAGCCTCGGCAGGTTCCCCGGCAACACCGCGTCGGGCTTCGGGACCGCGACCATCGGTGGCGAGGTCCACCTTGGTGATGCGGTGGCGCTGCAGGCCCAGAGCGACCTGACCATCGCCTACAATGACGCCGCCGGTCGGACGCCGTTCACCAACCTGCCCGCAGAACTCGGCGGCAACACGCTCAATCCGGGCGTCTACCGGATCGGGGCCGCGCAGCTGACCGGGGCACTGACACTCAACGGTCAGGGCGATCCCGCCGCCGTGTTCATCTTCCAGGTCGACTCGTCGCTGACGACGGCGTCGAACAGCAGCGTCGTCCTGACCAACGGAGCATCGGCCTGCAACGTGTTCTGGCAGATCGGCAGCTCGGCGACGATCGGCACGGGCACCACCTTCGTGGGCACCATCATGGCCCAGGCCTCGATCACGATGGCCACGGGCGCGACGCTGCAGGGCCGGGCGTTGGCGCGCACCGCCGCCGTCACCCTCGACACCAACGTCATCTCCGCTCCGGTCTGCGCTGGGCCGACCGGACCACCCGGACCCACCGGACCAGCCGGGCCGTCCGGCCCACCCGGTAGCCCCGGCGCCCCTGGTAGCCCAGGCGCACCCGGCAGCCCAGGCGCACCCGGCAGCCCCGGAGCACCCGGCGCACCAGGCAGCCCCGGAGCACCCGGCGCACCAGGCAGCCCCGGAGCACCCGGCGCACCAGGCAGCCCAGGCGCACCCGGCAGCCCGGGCGCACCCGGGAGATCGGGCGAGGACATCCTGCCGGTCACCGGCAGCGGCGTGGTGCCTGCTCTGACGGGCGTCGGAGGTGCCCTCGTCACCCTGGGCGTGCTCGTGTTCCTCCTCGCCAGCCGCCGACGACTGCTGGAGTCCTGATCGACGGGCCCGGCCGGTGTGACCTGCCGGCCGGGCCTCGATCGGCGTCGGTAGCTTCGCGGCAGCGCGCCGACGGACCACCCGCCACGGCGACGCCGACGGCCAAGTGCGACGCCCAGGCGGCGCCGCCGACGACGATCACCGCCGACACCGTCGCCGCCCGGGCCGTCGTGCTCGACGGCGCCGACAACGCCCTGGTGCTCACCAACTTCACCACCCACGCGTACACGATCGGGATGAACGGCGGCACCAGCACCATCAGCCTGGCGAACGACAAGGTGACCAGAGTTCGATGTCCTTCGCCAACCCGGGCAGCCGGGCGTACACCGTGGTCATCGACGGCGCGCACGGCGACATCTCGCTCGGCAACGCCGACCTGGCCGAGGAGTTCGACGTCGCGGCCGGTCACCTGCCGTCGGCGATCCCGGGCGCGGTGCTCGTGATCGGCGAGACCGGCGCGTTGGAGCTGGCCGACAAACCGTACGACAGCGCGGTGGCCGGCGTGGTCTCCGGCGCCGGCAGCTTCGCCCCGGCGATCGTGCTGGACCGACGTCCGGACAGCGACCAGCGTCGCCCGCTGGCCCTGGCCGGCAAGGTGTACTGCCTGGGTCGACGCCAAGAGCGGCAAGGTGTCGGACAACCACAGCAGCGACGACTTCGCCGAACACGGGCAGGACCCACGGATCGCGCAGTACTGGGATCAGCTCAGCACCGCCACCGTGAACTTCCGGCTGAGCGTGACGATGAACGTGGCCGAGCTGATCGGCAACATCCTGAAGTGGATCCCGGTGGTGATCATCGGCGCGGTGGTCGCCGGGTGGATCGCGCTCTTCGGCCAGCCGGGCAGGGTCCACGCAGGGAGTGAGGCGTCGGTCACCCCCGGTCGGGACGGACACGGTGGTGAGCGGCATACCTCAGAGGTATGAATATGCCTCTGAGGTATGCCGCTTCCGGGTACATCGGCATTGCGGGTCAGCCAGCGACCCTTCTCACCGCGCTGTACATGCGGATCGACCACTGACTCGGGCGGGCTACCCGCGTCAGCCGGCCGGCCGTAACGCGTCCGACAGGTCCCGCGCGAGGTCACCGCCAGCTTGCGGTAGGCCCGACCCAGATGTGTCTGCACGGTACGCACCGACAGCACCAACGCCTCGGCGACCTCCCGGTCGGACAGGCCCCGGGCGGCGAACCCGGCGATCTGCCTCTCCCGCACGGTCAGCCCCGCCACCCTCGCGGGGTCGTCGAATACCGCCAATCACGGTGGGGTCGCGTCCGGCCAGCCCGACGGCGCGTCCCTGCTCGATCAGGGCGGCGCGGAGCGCGACCGCTGCCGGCGCTCCGCCACCCTCGAGCCAGGCGCGACGGGCCAACTGCTCCGAGGCGGCCGGGCCGGCGTACAGGCAGAAGCCGGCGGACCTGATCAGCTCCGGCGGCCCGACCTGTTGCCCGCCGTGCACCGCCCAGAGCGCGCTGGCCACCGCCTGCGGTCCGCGCGGGGTGGCCTGGACGCGCGCCGGCCAACAACGCGGCGGATACACGTCGACGCCGCGCGAGCGACATCCGCCGACGTACCTGACCGGACGGTTGCGGGGCCAGGCGGCCAGGCGTCGAGGCCTCGCCGATAATCACTTGCCGCGCGCGACGGGCGTCGCCAGAGTGATGCCATGACGTACTGACGGACACCACCCGAGCACCGCGCCGAGGCCGCTTCGCGCCGCTCGGCGCCGTACCGCCGTCCGTCCCCTTGCGATTCAGCGAGAAGTGAGCGTCGTTGTCTGAGCAACACTCCCCTCGGGAGTCTTCGTCCCGGTCCGCCCCGGCCACCGTTGCCGTGTTCGCGTCCCCCGCGAGTTGGATCGAGTCCGCCGCCCTGGACCAGTGCCGGCAGGTGGCCGCCCTCGACGGCATGGTCCACGTCGCCGGCATGCCGGACCTGCACCCGGGCAAGGGCGCCCCCATCGGCGCGGCCATGGCGTCGACCGTCCTGTACCCGTTCCTCGTGGGCTCGGACATCGGTTGCGGCATCGCCGTGTTCCCCATCCGCCTCCGACGCGTCGTAACCGAGCGGCTGGCCGCCCGGTTCCCCGACCTCGACCGCGCGCTGGACCCCGACCGGGAGGCCGACGATCCGGCCTGGGCCGTCCTCGCGGGCGACGTTCCCGCCGGCCATCGGGACGGTCTCGGTACGGTCGGCCGCGGTAACCACTTCGTCGAGCTGGCTCGCGTCGACACCGTCTTCGCACCGGAGCACGCGCACCGTCTCGGACTGGCCACGGGTGACCTCGTCCTCGTCGTGCACAGCGGCTCGCGGGGCCTGGGTGAGCGGATCCTGCGGACGCACACCGAGACGCACGGGGCGGGCCCCGCTCCCGACCCGGCCGCGTACCTGGCCCGGCACGACGAGGCGGTGCGCTGGGGCTCGCTCAACCGGCGGCTGCTCGCCGCCCGGGTCGCGTACGCCCTGGGGGCCGAGCCGACCGAGCCGGTCGTCGACCAGTGCCACAACCTGGTCGAGGTGCGCGATGGCGTCTACCTGCACCGCAAGGGGGCCGCACCCGGTGACGGTCGCGACGTGCTCGTCGCCGGTACGCGGGGCACCGCGTCGTACCTCGTGGCGGCCCACGCCGGGGCGGACGCCAACCACTCGGTGGCGCACGGTGCGGGCCGGAAGATGTCCCGCGCGGACGCCCTGCGCCGGGGCCGTGCCAAGCACACGGTCGAGGAGCTGCGGCGTACCCCGGTGGGTTCGCTGGTGGTGTGCGGCGACCGCCAGTTGCTCTTCGAGGAGGCGCCCACGGCGTACAAGCGGATCGAGCGGGTGATCGGCGATCTCGTCGAGCACCGGCTCGCCACGCCGGTGGCCACCACGATCCCCCTGGTCACCTACAAGACGCCGGATGTCGGGGCCGTGCCGCGGTCGGATCGGCGCGACACGCGTCGCGGGCGGGGTCGGTCGTGAACGCGCACCTGCTCTTGTCCGCCGGCCGTGGGCCGCGGGAGTGCGCGTGGGCGCTGGCGCACCTGTTGCGCCGCCTGGAGGGTGACGCCAGCCGGCAGGGCGTGACGGTCCAGCGGGTCCATGCGGTGCCCGGCGACCGTCCAGGCACCTACCGGTCGGTGCTGATCCGGCTGTCCGGCGTCGACGTCGAGGCGTTCGCCGCCTCCTGGACGGGGACGCTGTGCTGGCAGGCGCCCAGCCCCTACCGCCCGGGCACCGGTCGAAAGAACTGGTACGTGACCGCGCAACCGCCGCCGAGCGACGCGCCGCCGACGACGTTCGCCGAGGCCGACGTCGACATCGTCGGCTGCCGCACCGGCGGTCCCGGCGGCCAGCACCGGAACAAGGCAAGCACCGCGGTACGCGCCACTCACCGCCCCTCGGGCCTCGTCGTGGTGGTGGACGAGGAACGGCAGTTCAGTCTGAACCGGCGCATCGCCCTCGAGCTGCTGCGCCAACGTGTCGAGCGCGGCGACGAGGCGGCCCGCCGCGCGGTCACGACCGCCCGTTGGCGCATCCACGACGACCTCGTGCGGGGCGATCCGACCCGCATCGAACGCCCGGAGCCAGTGTCCGCGCCGCATCGGCAGCGGCGCGGGCGGACGGCCTCCGGCCGCTGAGGGCGGGCACACTGGAACCAGACCAGCCAGTACCTGCACGTGTGGGACTCGACCGACCTGACCAGCTTCACCGGTTACCGCCCGATCCGGATGCACACCCTGAACACCCACACGTGGGCGCCGACCGCCTTCTGGGATGCGGCCCGAGGGCAGTACGCCATCGTCTACTCGGCGAACAACGGCCAGGACGTGTTCCTGGTCAACGACACCAGCGACTTCCGCACGGTCAGCTCGCCGCAGGTGTTCTTCGGCCCGGGCTTCGGTGTCCTCGACGGCGACGTCGTCGTCGACGGCGGCACCACCTACCTGTACTACAAGAACCTCGCCAACGGGAACCTCTACGGCGCCCGGTCCGGCACCGGCGCGCCGAACAGCTTCACCACGTACACCTCGGGGTTGCTACAGGGCAGCGGCATCGAGGCGCCGCTGCTGGTCAAGGCCGTCGACGGCAGCGGCTGGCGGCTGTGGGGCGACTCGTACAGCCCGGTCAACAACGACTACTACAGTTCGGTGTTCCGGGCCGACGCGACCTTCTACCGCACCGCCGGACTGGCCGACGCCTCCTGGACCTCGTTCCGCTCCTACAACTTCCCGACCCGCTACCTCCGTCACTACAACTACCTGCTGCGCATCGACCCGCTGAGCGCCAGTTCCAGCGCCACGGACCGGCAGGACGCCACCTTCCAGACCAAAGGGCCGGTCGGCGAGTGGCTAGGATGCGGTCGCCGCCTGACCGGATGCGACGCTGGTCGTAGGGTGGTGACATGGCTGAGCGATCCCTGACCCTGATGGCGGTGCACGCGCACCCCGACGACGAGGCGACGAGCACCGGTGGCGTCCTCGCCCGGTACGCGGCCGAAGGTGTCACCACCGTCCTCGTGACCTGCACCGACGGGCGGTGCGGCGACGGCCCCGGCGGGGTCAAGCCCGGTGAGCCCGGCCACGACCCGGCCACCGTCGTGGCGATGCGTCAGGCGGAGCTGGAGGCCAGCGCGGCCACGTTGAAGGTCACCCACCTGGAGACGCTCGGCTACGCAGACTCCGGGATGATGGGATGGTCGACGAACGACCAGCCCGGCTCCTTCTGGACGACGCCGGTGGCCGAGGCTGCGGACCGGCTCGCCGACCTGATCCGCCGCTACCAGCCGGACGTCATCGTGACCTACGACGAGAATGGGTTCTACGGACACCCGGATCACATCCAGGCTCACCGCATCACCATGGCCGCCGTCGCGCAGACCGACATCCCCGCGAAGGTCTACTGGACCACCGTGCCGCGGACGGCGTTCGCGGAGTTCGGCCGGATCATGAAGGAGCTCGGCATCGAGTGGGCCGAGCCGGATGAGTCGTCGGACATGCCCGAGTTGGGTCTGCCCGACGACGAGATCACCACCTGGGTCGACACCCGCAGCTACGGTGCGCAGAAGTTCGAGGCGCTGGCCGCGCACGCCAGCCAGACCGAGAGCATCTTCTTCCTCCAACTCGGCCAGGATCGGTTCACCGAGCTGATGGGCACCGAGACCTTCGTTCGGGTACGGGACACCACCGACGCGCCGGTGCCCGAGGACGACCTCTTCGCCGGCCTACGCTGACGCGTACCCACACCCGGCGGCGGGCCCGCTACCGTTGCCGGGTGCGGGTGGTGGTGGCGGAAGACCTGGTGCTGTTGCGGGACGGGTTGATCCGGCTGTTGGAGGCACACGGTTTCGAGGTGGTCGCCGCCGTGGGCACCGGGCCGGACCTGCTGACCGAACTCGTCAACCGCCGTCCCGACGTGGCCGTGGTCGACGTACGGCTGCCTCCGACGTACACCGACGAGGGTCTGCGGGCCGCGCTCGCGGCGCGGGCCGAGGTGCCGGGGCTTCCGGTGCTGGTGCTCTCGGCGTACGTGGAGCGGCTGTACGCGCGGGAACTGCTCGCCGACGGCCACGGCGGGATCGGTTACCTGCTCAAGGACCGGGTCTCCGACCTCGGTGAGTTCGTCGACGCGGTCCGCCGGGTGGCCGCGGGTGGCACCGCGCTCGACCCCACAGTGGTGGCGAAGCTGCTCGACAGCCGGACGCGGGTGCTGCCCCTGGACCGGTTGACTCCGCGTGAGCGGGAGGTGCTGGCGCAGATGGCGCAGGGCCGGTCCAACGCCGCCATCGGGGCCGCCCTGTTCATCACGGAGAAGGCCGTCGCCAAGCACACCAACAGCATCTTCGCCAAGCTCGGGTTGCAGTCGTCCGAGGACGACAACCGCCGCGTCCTGGCCGTCCTCGCCTACCTCGACGCATAGGGGTACTGGCACCACCACGGGAGGGGTCCCAGGCTCCTCGAAACACACCCCGTCGGCGGCGAGCCTGAGAACATGACCGCAACCGTTGGCACGACGACCCTCCAACCGGGCCCCGTCCCCCGCACCGACCGCGCCCTCGCCCCCGACCTCGCCCGCGGCGCGATGCTGCTGTTCATCGCGCTCGCAAACGCCGCGAACTCCGCCTTCGGCGGGCAGCCCGGCCTGGACGGCACGCCGCACGGCGCGCAGCGGGTCGTCAACGCCGTCCTCGCGACGTTCGTCGACAGCCGCGCCTACCCGGTCTTCGCCGTCATGTTCGGGTACGGCCTCGTGCAGATCGCCCGACGACAGGGCGAGGACGGACGGCGAATCCTGCTCCGGCGCAACGCCGCACTGATCGTCTTCGGCCTGTGCCACGCGACGCTGCTGTACTTCGGGGACTTCCTCGGCGCGTACGGCATCGTCGGTATCGTCGCCACCCTGCTGTTGCTGCGCCGCGGCGACCGGTTCCACCGCATCGTGCTGTGGCTCTGGGGCATCCAGACCGCGTACGCGGGCGTCCTGGCGGTGACCGCGCTGGTCGGCGCGCGCGGCGGCAACGCCGTCCTCACCAACACGCCGAACCCGTCGCTCGCCGCCTCGTCGTACGGCCAGTCCGTCCTCGACCGCCTCGCCGAGTGGCCGGTCCACACCGCCACCGTGCTCCCGTTCATCGTCATCGTGTGGCTGGGCATCTGGGCGGCTCGGCACCGCATCCTGGAGAACCCTGCCGCGCACCGCACGCTGCTGCGCCGCGTCGCCGTCGGCTGCCTCGGCATCTCCGTCGTCGGCGCGCTCCCGTACGCGCTCATCGCCGCTGGTGCCGTGCACGTCGACGCCGCTACGGTCAAGGCCATGGCACTCGTCCACGCCGTGAGCGGCGAGTACGGAGGGCCCGGCTACGTGGCGTTGTTCGGCCTGCTGGCGCTGCGACTCGACCGCGCCCGCCGCGGCCGTGCCCTGCTCGCCCCGGTGGTCGCGCTCGGGCAACGGTCGCTGAGCGGGTACCTGTTGCAGTCCGCGGTGTGGCTGGCGCTGTTCGCACCGTGGGCGCTGCACCTGGAGGGCACGTACGCAGCCACCGGCGTGGCAGTCGTCACCTGGCTGGTGTCGCTGGCCGCCGCCTGGGCTCTGAGTGTCACCGGTCACCGGGGGCCGGCGGAGACGCTGCTGCGACGCATCACCTACCGCACCACCCGCCGATGACCGCCACCATCCGCAGGACCGTGGCCGGGACGCTCTGCGTCGCGGCCACGGTCGCCTGGCTGGTCACCGGACGTGGCGTGTTCTGGCCCCGGTGGGTGTACTTCGGGGTCGGCATGGTCCTGCTCGGCCGGCTCCTGCTGCGGCGGGCACTGCGGGTGCCACCGGGCCGGCGTCTCTGGCTCGCCCTCGACGCCGCCGCCTGCGCCCTGATCGGGTGCGCCGATCTCAGCGTCTGGGTGCTCACCGGCGGCGGCTACTTCTGGCCGGCCTGGACGCTGCTCGGCCTGGTGACGATCGTCGGGCTGCACGCGTGGGTCATCAGCCGCCCTCCCGGCGCCCGCGAACGGGAGCTGACCGAGCGCATCGCCACGTTGACCCGTTCCCGCCGCGGCGCGGTGGACCAGCAGGCGGCCGAGCTGAAACGGATCGAGCGCGACCTGCACGACGGTGCCCAGGCCCGCCTGGTGTCCCTGGCGCTGACCCTCGGTCTGGCCGGGGACCTGCTGCGCCGCGATGTCGACGGCGCCGCACGCCTGCTGGCGGAGGCCCGTGCCACGGCGACCGCCGCCCTCGACGACATTCGCACCGTCACCCAGAGCATCCACCCTCCGGTCCTCGCCGACCGCGGGCTCGGCGACGCCGTCCGCGCCCTGGCGCTCGACCTCGCGGTGCCCGTCACCGTCATCGGCGACCCGCCCGCGCGACTGCCGCCGGCGGTGCAGACCGCGGCGTACTTCGCGGTGGCCGAAGCCCTGGCCAACGTGGCGAAGCACAGCGGCGCCACGGAGGCGTGCGTGACCTTCGGTCAGGTCCGCGACGTGGTGCGGATCGACGTCGACGACAACGGTACGGGTGGCGCCGACCCGAGCGTTGGCACCGGACTACGCGGCATCACCGGCCGGCTCGACGCCATCGACGCCCGCCTGTCGGTCGACAGCCCGGTCGGCGGCCCGACGCGGGTCACCGTCACGATTCCGATCGAGCCCGGGTGATCGGCGCGGGCCCGCGCGGAGCGTCAGGACGACACGGCCGACTGTCCGCTGCGGCTGCCCGTCCCTGCGACCTGCCCCGGCCGAGGCGTCAGCACGCGGGGACCGGCCTCGGTGACCGCGACGGTGTGCTCGGAGTGGGCCGAGCGCGAGCCGTCCGCGGATCGGATCGTCCAGCCGTCCTGGTCGAACTTGATCTTGTCGGTGGTGCGACAGAACCACGGCTCGATCGCGACCGTCAGGCCGGGCTTGAGTTTCATGCCCCGACCGGGACGGCCGTTGTTGGGCACGTGCGGGGCCTCGTGCATGGTCCGGCCGATGCCGTGCCCACCGAACTCGTTGTTGACCTGGTAGCCGTAGCGGTGGGCGACCTCGCCGATGGCGGCGGAGATGTCGCCGAGCTGGTTGCCCGGCCGCGCGGCGTCGATGCCGGCCTCCAGCGCGACCTCGGTGGCCTCGATCAGCTTCAGGTCGGCCGGGGCGGGGGTGCCGACGACGACGGACAGCGCGGAGTCGGCGGCCCAGCCGTCGATCTGGACCGCCATGTCGATGCTCAGCAGATCACCGTCGCGCAGGACGTAGTCGTGCGGCAGTCCGTGCAGCACGGCGTCGTTGACCGAGAGGCACAGGACGTTGCGGAAGGGCCCACGACCGAACGACGGCGTGTAGTCCCAGTAGCAGGAATCGGCGCCCCGCTCCCGGATACGGCGGCGGGCGTGGTGCTCGATGTCCAGCAGGTTGACGCCGACGGCGGCCACCCCCCGCAGCTCGGCCAGCAGTTCACCGACGAACTGGCCGGTCACGGCCATCCGATCGATCTCCGCGGCGGACTTCAGCTCGATCACGATCAATCCTCCCCATCCGATGCGGTATAGTTATACCACGTGGCGCGAGAGTCCAGCGGGTCGACATTGCCGGTCCACGAGGGCGGAACTATCCTGCTCACATGGTTCGGCCACCGCTCACTCCGGAACAGATCGCCGCGGGGCAACGCCTCGGCGCGGCGCTCCGGGTCGCGCGGGGCAGCCGCAGTCTCGTCGAGGTCGCCCTAGCGGCCGGCATCTCACCGGAGACCCTGCGCAAGATCGAGGTGGGTCGGCTTCCGGCGCCCGCGTTCGGCACCGTGGTCTGCCTCAGCGAGGTCCTCGGTGTCGCGCTCAGCGACCTCGCCGAGGTGTGGCTCGCCGACCTACGCGTCCGCGAGGCGTCCTGAGCGCTCGATCGGAGACGCGGGTGGCCTTCTGCCGCGGGAGGTGAGCGACCGATGAGCAGCAGCGCCCTCGACATGGATCCCGAGGACCTCCGTGATGTCGCTCGCGACATCGACACGGTCGCGAACCGCCTCCACGCGGTCCGAGCCCTGGTCGCCGACGAGACGTCCCCTGCCTCCGTTGTGGAGTGGATCGACGAGCTACCGCGGATCACCGAGGAGCTGCGTCAGGCCGCCGACGCCATCCGTACCGTCGTGGGTTCGGTAGCGGCCACCGACGACGAGATGGCGCGCCGGTTCGCTCGCCGTGGTGACGGATGACGACCGACGACACCGCGGCCCTGCCCTATGCGCGGTTGGTGGCCGCGCCGCCGACGGGCGACGCGGACCGGGGCGAGCGATGGAGGCAGGCCGCGCAGGCGCTCGGCGAGGCAGCCGACGATCTCCGGCGGCTGCATCGCCTGCTGGCCGGTCACTGGCGGGCCGGATCGGGCCAGCAGGACACCGACGAGGTCCTCCGATGGCTGGTGCGCCACCTCGACGAGGCGCACGACGCGTACACCCGGATCGCCAGCGCGGTCACGGCTCGCGACGACGACCTGACCCGGGCGCGTCGGCTCGCTCTCGCGGCGGCCGCCGAGGCACGCCTCGCGGGTCTCGTCGTCAACGGCGAGGGCGAGGTCGTTCCCGCATCGGATTCGGCCACCGCGCCGATGGCGGTGCGTGCGACCGCGAGCCGGCTGACCGCCCGGATCGCCGAGGCGACGGCCCAGGCGGCGGCCGCCGAGCGGCGCGCATCCGAGGAGTACGCGGACATTCCCGCGCCTCGCCCCCGCTGACCCGCAGCGGTGGTCAGCCCGGACCGACCAACGCCGTCTGGATGAGCTGCTGACCGTCGCTGCGGCGCACGAGCGTGCCACGACCCGGCGGCTGCGGACTGGGCCGCAGGCTGCCCACGACGGCACCCTCCTCCCGGTTGCCAGACATGAGCAGGAGAGGCGAGTCGAGTTCGCGCAGGCGTTGCAGGACCGGCTCGTAGAGCGCGCGGGCCACACCACCGACCCGGCGCGTGACGATCAGACGCAGGCCGATGTCGCGGGCCTGGGGCAGCAGCTCGAGCAGGGCGCTGACCGGGTTGCTGCCGCCCGAGGCGACCAGGTCGTAGTCGTCGATCAGGACGAAGAGGTCCGGCCCCTTCCACCAGCTCCGCTCGCGAAGCTGGGCGGCGGTCACCTCCGGGCCGGGCAGCCGGTGCTGCAGGGCGCCGCGAATGGACATCATGCTCTCGCCGAACACCTTGTTCGACGCCGCGTAGTCGAGCAGGTGCTCCCCCTCGACCGCACCCAACAGGCTCCGCCGGTAGTCGGCGATCACCAGTCGGGCCTGGGCCGGCGTGTACCGCTCCACGATGCCCCGGGCGATCAGCCACAACAGATTGCTCTTTCCGCACTCGGCGTCGCCGAAGACGGTCAGGTGCGGCTCGACGGCGAAGTCGAGGTTGACCGGCGCCAGCGCGGACTCGTTGACCCCGATGGGCAGCCCCGGCATGGACCTGTCGACGACCTTGGCCAGCTCGGCGACGGTCAGCTTCTGCGGCAGCAGACGTACCTTCGGGGCCGCAGGGCCCGGCCAACTCGCCGCCACCTGCCGCGCCAGCGCCACCGACGCCTCGCCGAGGTCCTCGATGTCCTGCCGCCCGTCGATGCGCGAGAGCGCGGCAAGGAAGTGCAGCTTGTCGGGCGTCACGCCGCGACCGGGCGAGCCGGCCGGCACGTTCTGCGCCGCGCGCCGATCGATCTCCGACTCGGCGGCGTCGCCGAGTCGAAGTTCGAGTCTGGTGCCGAGGAGATCGCGCATGGCGATCCTGATCTCTGCCCAACGCACGGCGGTGACCACCACGTGGATGCCGAAACCCAACCCCCGGTTGGTCAGGTTGGTGATGGTCTGTTCCAGCTCCTCGTAGTCCTGACGCAGGGTGTTCCAGCCGTCGACGACCAGGAAGATGTCACCGAACGGGTCATCGGGGAACTCGCCGGCCGCCCGCCGACGCCGGTAGTCGGCCACCGAGTCGACGCCCTCGCGCGCGAAACGGGTCTCCCGGTCGTCGAGCGCGGCGACCACCTCGGCCACCGTCCGGCGGACCCGCTCGGTGTCCCGCCGCACGGCCACCCCGGCCACGTGCGGCAGCTCCGCCAGGCTGCGTAGCGCGCCACCGCCGAAGTCCAGGCAGAAGAACTGCACCTCGCGTGGGGTGTGGGTGAGGGCGAGTGCCGCGATCATCGACCGCAGCAGGGTGCTCTTGCCGCTGAGCAGGCCGCCCACGATCACCACGTTGCCGCCCGACCCGGCGAGGTCCACCATCATCGGCTCACGGCGCTGCTCGTAGGGGCGGTCCACCACGCCGACCGGCACGGTCAGCCGACCTCGGCTGGACCACTCCGCGGTGCACAGCCCGAAACGCGGGTGCAGGCTCAGGGGTGGCAGCAGTTCACCCAGGGTCGGCGGCTCGGCCAGCGGCGGCAGCCAGACCTGGTGCGCGGGGAGCCCACGGCCACGTAGCCGATTCACCACCAGGTCCAGCACCGTCACACCGGATTCCGCCAGGGCGGCGCTCGGGTCGGCATCGCCCATGCTGGGCGGCCGGGACACGTAGGCCGCCCGGAACCGCACCATCGTGGAATTCTCGGTCTTCAGGTAGCCGTGCCCCGGCGCGTTGGGCAGCTCGTGCGCGTACGGCACGCCGAGCACGATCCGGCTCTCCACCGCCGAGAAGGTCCGCAACCCGATCCGGTACGACAGGTGCGTGTCCAGACCGCGCAGCTTGCCCTCCTCCAGGCGCTGCGAGGCCAGCAACAGGTGCACACCCAGCGACCGACCCAACCGACCGATCATCACGAACAGGTCGATGAAGTCCGGCTTCGCCGCCAACAACTCGCTGAACTCGTCACAAATGATCAACAAGCTCGGCATCGGCGCCAACGGCTCCCCCGCCGCCCGCGCCTTCTCGTACTCGAACCGCGAGACATAGTTACCCGCCGCCCGCAGCAACTCCTGCCGGCGCACCATCTCACCCGCGAGCGCGTCACGCATACGGTCGACCAACGGCAACTCGTCGGCCAGGTTCGTGATCACCGCACTGGTGTGCGGCAACGCCTCCAACGAGGCGAACGTCGCGCCACCCTTGAAGTCCACCAGGACGAAGTTCAGCTCCTCCGACGGGTGGCGCGTCGCCAGCGCCGCGACGATCGTCCGCAGCAGTTCGCTCTTGCCGGAACCGGTCGCGCCGATGAGCAGACCGTGCGGGCCCATCCCCGCCCGGGCCGACTCCTTCAGGTCCAGCAGGACCGGCTGCCCGTCCAGCTCGAACCCGATGGGCACCCGGAGGTGCTGCTCAGAATTCACGGCGGCGGCAGCGCCCTCGAAGGCCGCGAGCGCTGCGTAGTCGACGAATCCGAGGATCTCCAACGCCTCGTCCCGGGACTCCCAGGCGCCTCGCGCGCCGTGGGATCGGGACACCGGCGGCAGCCCCCACGCCTGGGCGATCATGGAGATCATCGGCGTCGCGCCGTCGGAGACCGCGACGCCGAACTCCGCGCCGAGGTCCGGGTCGACGTCGGTCACGGTCAACTCGGGGAGGGCGATGCGGAACGTGCGCCGCCCCTGGATGGCCCAACCGGGCATCGACAGGGGCAGGCGGGCGGCATGGTCCGGGTCGACCATCGACTCCCGTGGTTCCGACAGGCGAGTCTCGATCCGTAGCTGCGGCAGCTCGATCAGCTCCTGCGGAATGGAACGCCAACTGCGCTCGACCACCGCGAGGTGGAACCCGTACCCCAGGCCCTTGTTGGCCAGCTCGACGACCCGCCCGGTGAAGTCGGGTTGCAGCGCGACGAAGTCCTGCCACCGGTCCACGACGAGGAAGATGTCCGGCTGCGGGCCGGCGTCCAGGCTGCCGCGCCGCGCCCGGAGACTGGCCGGCGACTCCAACTCGTGCTCACGGAACAGGCGCTTGCGTCGCAGCACGTCGTCCTCGAGCTGGCTCAGCAGCTTGCCCAGCTCGACCACCTGGTCGTCACCCAGGACCGTCTCGACGTGCGGCAGCTTCCGCATCGGGCCGAGCCAGTTGCCACCGGATTCGAGGCAGTGGAACACGACCTCGTCGGCCGAGTGGGTGAGCGCGAGCCCACTGATGATCGTACGGAGGAGGGTGGTCTTGCCCATTCCGGGACGCCCCACGATCAGCAGGTGCCCCTCCGACGAGGCGAGGTCGAGCGTGACCGGTTCCCCGCTCGGCTGGTCGATGCGGTGGTGCAGGCCGACCGGCACCTTGAGCGGTCCACGCTGACGCCACTCGACGGCGCACAGCTTCACGTCCTCCCGGGCCCGCAAGGGGCCCAGCAGATCACCGAGACGCGGATCGCGAGGGTCGCGTGGATCGCGTGGGCGGTGATGGCCGTCGCGGGACAACGCGATGTGCACCTCGCTGCTCGCGCGACCGAACTGGCACGGAGACTGCTCGCTCGTCCGCTTCGGCAGCTCCAACTGCACGTACCGCCACAGGTCCTCGGGGGTGATCCGGCCCCGGCCGGTCAGGTCGGCGGCGCCGGTGCTCAGGCCCTCGATGATCGTCTCGGTGAAGGCGGAGCGTTGCCGCGGTGTGGCAGCCGTTGCCGGCTGCCCGTCGACGGCACGCTCGACGGCGTTGGTCGCGGTGATGACGTAGCGGCCGTCGCCGGTCTTCAGCTCCCCGTCGAGGTCGAGATCCGCCGGAGACTTGGCCTGGTCGAAGGCGCCGCTGTAGCAGCAGTCGAGCAGGAGGACCGAGCTGGCGGCCTCGGACTCGTCGAGCAACTCGTGCACGAAGGACGCGGAGATCGACGTCGACGACAGGCAGTCGACCTCGGTGTTGGCGACCGCCAGGTAGAGCCGGCCCCGCCTGCCGCGGCGGATACCGTGCCCGGAGAAGTAGAGCAGGATCAGATCTTCCGGCCCGGCGCTGCGCAGCATCGTCTCCATCGTGCGCTCCACCGAGCTCTTCGACTCGTTCTCCAGCAGCACGGTGCGGTCGAAGGCCCCGATGTTGGCGTCGGCCAGCAGACTCTGCAGGTCACGAGCCTCCTCCCGCGGCGCGTAGAGGTCGGCCAACGAGTCGTCGATGTAGCGGTCGTTGGCGATGAGCAGAGCCAGGCGCTGTCCCACCGTCTACCCCCGGTCACCGCCCGGGCGCTCGCCCGGGGCTATCGCGGCCTGGTCGGGGTCGGACGGGGCGAGGGCCGCGTCGGACCGGTGCGGCGTCTGGATGATCCGTGCCAGCTCGGCGACGAGGAGCGGATCGTCGATCCGGGTGCTTCCCGTGATCACCAACTCGGTCTCTCCGCTGCGTACGGTGATCGACCGTGCTCTGGTCCGTTCGGTGTAGGCGATCGCGACCTGGACGATCGCGCGCATCGTGGTGGCCGAGAAGAGGCCGCCCACCACCAGCATTCCCAGCTCCCACGCCTCGGGTGACTTCGTCCCCGGACCGGGCGCGGGACCGGATGCCGGGGTCACCCGTAACCGGGAAACCGCCCGCAGGTCCTCGGCGAATCCCTGGGTGAGGGTGTCGAGTCGTTCGGCGGCCATCGGGTGCTGCGGTTCCACGACCATCGTCAGCTCCACCGCCGCCACCCCTTCCGGCACCCGTCCGCTCACCCTCCACATTCAACACCAGGCCGACACCTCGCTCATTCCCCGAACAGGGGCGCGGCGACGCGGCGACCCGGGCGGCGTTCGGGGAGACCACCGACTGACATCTATGGACAGGATGGCCTGTTAACGCTAACGTAACGACGGCCGTCGATAACCGACCGTCACCGGGCCCGCTACCTGCTGGTCCTGGCTGCGCGGTCGACGTCGTTCGCGGCGCGGGCGGGTGGAGCGTGGCCGGCACGGGACGGCCCGAGATCACCACCGGGCGACCCGTGCCGAGGGCCGGACGATGGATGCCTGACCACGGGCGCCCGCGGGTCGGCATCACCCTCTGCGGCCAGGAGCCGTGGCCGTCGATCGGCCTCCGCCCGTCTGCTCCACACCACAGCCAACGTCACCGCCGGCCGCCGCGACCCCGGGCCGGGTCGTGGGCGGCGACCGTAACGCCGCGTACCCGTCTCCCGTGGTCCACCGACCACACCGTCCGCACGTGCCTGCCCGGCGCCGGACGGCCCCGGCGTCGCCGTACGCGCCCGCGGACCGGGCCCTGGCCCGCCGTTCCCCCTGCTCAGAGTCCGGGCCCGAGCAGGGGGAGCGGGTCGCGTTCCAGCACACCGTCAACTCTCACCGTCAAGGAGAGCACGTGCGACTCAGAAAACTCCGCCACCGGCGTCCGGCGCTCGCCGCCGTGGCCGCCACACTCGTGCTCGTCGGTGCCGCTGCCATCCAGACCGGCGCCTCGGCGGCCGCGGCCGGATGCCAGGTCACCTACGTGGTCAGCTCCCAGTGGCAGGGCGGCTTCGGCGCCAACGTCACCATCACCAACCTGGGAGACGCCGTCAACGGGTGGCGGCTGACCTGGAACTTCGCCGCCGGCCAGACCGTCACCCAGCTCTGGAACGGCAGCTACACCCAGGCGGGCAGCCAGCTCACCGTCACCAACGCCTCCTACAACGCCGGCATCCCCACCAACGGCAGCACGAGCTTCGGCTTCAACGGCAGTTGGACCGACAGCAACCCGACCCCGGCCTCCTTCGTCCTCAACGGCACGACCTGCAACGACGTGGTGGATCCGACGACGCCACCGCCCACCACGCCACCTCCCACCACCCCGCCTCCGACGACGCCACCGCCCACCACGCCACCGCCGACGACTCCGCCACCCACCACCCTGCCGCCGCCGACCACGCCACTGCCCTGCGACATCTACACGGCCGGCGGCACTCCCTGCGTCGCGGCGCACAGCACCACCCGCGCCCTGTACGCCTCCTACAACGGTTCGCTCTACCAGGTGCGCCGTTCGTCGGACAACACCACCCGCAACATCGGCGTGCTCAGCGCGGGCGGGCGGGCCAACTCCGCGACCCAGGACAGCTTCTGCGCGAACACCACGTGCGTCATCACGGTGATCTACGACCAGTCGGGGCGCGGCAACAACCTCGGCTACCAGGGAGCCGGGGGCATCGGTGGCGCGGTACAGCCCGCGGTCGCGACCCGGGAGTCGTTGACGGTCGGCGGGAGCAAGGTCTACTCGCTCTACATCAACGGCAACAGCAGCTACTGGCGTGACGGGCACCTGACCGGCATCCCGACCGGCGCCGCGCCCGAGGGCATGTACATGGTGACCAGCGGCACGCACGTCAACAGCGGCTGCTGCTTCGACTACGGCAACAGCGAGACCACCCGCCGCGCCGACGGTCGAGGCACGATGGACGCCATCTACTTTGGCACGAGCTGCTGGTTCGGTGGCTGCTCCGGCAGCGGCCCGTGGGTGCAGGCAGACCTGGAGTGGGGTCTCTACCCGGGTGGCAGCAGCTCGTGGAACCCGAACCAGCGGGCGTTCACCAGCAAGTTCGTCACGGCGACGCTCAAGAACAACGGCACGTCCCGCTTCGCCATCAAGGGCAGCAACGCACAGTCCGGCAACCTCTACACGCTGTGGGACGGCTCCCTGCCGTCCGGCTACAGCCCGATGAAGAAGCAGGGCGCGATCATCCTGGGCAGCGGCGGGGACTGCTGCATCGACAACTCCAACCAGAGCGTTGGGACCTTCTACGAGGGTGCCATGGTCGCTGGCTACCCGTCCGACGCGACCGAGAACGCGGTGCAGGCGAACGTCGTCGCCGCCGGCTACCGCTGAGAGTGCGTGGCCGCCGCCCCGCCTCACGGCGGCGGCCACGACCGGGTCCGCACGCGCCACCTGGCCCGGCCCGGCCGGGAACGGTCCCGAGCCGCGCGGGAAAGGACGTCCGGAGCGGTCGTCCGGGGGCGACGTCCATTCGGGCGCACGACATCCGCCGCGCGTCGCCGGCGGCTGCTGACAGGTCCTTGACGTCTGACGACTCGCCGACGGGCTCCCGGACGGCGCAACCTGTCCGGGTGTGAACCCGCGCGCGGCAACGCCAACCGGCGGCAGGCATCATGGCGGTGTGAACTCAACCCTCGCCGCCCTGCTCGGCTCCGCGATCACCGCCTGCGCCTCACTTCTCGTCGTGTGGACGCACAGCCGGGTCAAGCGGCGGCAGCGCGAGCGGGCCGAGCTTCAGCGGGCGTACGTCCTGGTGCTGTCCGGCGCGTTACGCCTCGCGCACAAGGCCGAGGCGTTGCGGCAGACCAGGTACTGGCGTTCGGGCCTACCGGAGGCGGGCAACGACCTGCTCGGCGGGCACAGGCCGCTGGGGCCGATGGTGCTGCACGACTGGCTGGCCCGGGACATGGTCACCGTGGAGGCTGCCTGGTCGGAGATCTGGACGCGCGCGGATCAGGACGGCATCGCGCTCGCCAACGGGCTCATGACCGCGTTCAACGCCGTGCTGGCCGCCGCGTTGCAGGCCAGCGGCAGGGAGCCGTTCGAGGCGTCCGACGAGATGACGATCGCCAGCCGCCGCCTCGGCGAGGCACGTCGACAACTCGCCCTGCACGCCCGTCGGGTCGCCAAGCTTGGCCCGCGCGACATCGACCTGTTCACCGAGCGCGAGTACGGCGTACCGGTGGGCTGATCTCCCTCTCGGTGGCGGGAAAGGGCACGTACGCGTGGTAGCCGTTGGCCGGGTGCGCTGCCAGCTCCGCGATCTCCACAGGCGTCTCGATTCAGTCACTGTCGCGGAGGGGCCGCCACCGTCCGTGACGGTGGCGGCCCGTTGGTGCGCTCGGACGTCAGCGCCGCTCGGGTGCCCCCTTCGCCGCAGCCTCCGTGGAGACCTGGTCGAAGGCGGGCGCCCCGTCGACCGCGTCGGCAGCCACCGCCGCCGACGTGGCCGCGTCCGGCAGGTCGAGGCTGGTCCGCAGGGTTACCGGCCGGAGCAGGAGGGCGGCGATGACGCCGACCACCCCGCGACCACCCGGGCGACGACCTGCTGGAGGTCGTGCGGACCGCGCTCACCGAGGTCGCTCCCCCGCCGGCCGCAGAGCCGGCGGGGGACTCGACGTCCTGATCGCCGTCAGCGGTAGCCGGCGCCCACCACGTTGGCCTGGACCGCGTTCTCGGTCGCGTCGGACGGGTAGCCAGCGACCATGGCACCCTCGTAGAACGTTCCGGCGCTCAGGTTCGCGCCTCCGTCGGGCTTGCAGCAGTCGCCGCCGCTGCCCAGGATGATCGCGCCCTGCTTCTTCATCGGGCTGTAGCCGGACGGCAGCGAGCCGTCCCACAGCGTGTAGAGGCTGCCCGACTGTGCGTCGCTGCCCTTCATGGCGAAGCGGGACGTGCCGTTGTTCTTCAACGTCGCCGTGACGAACTTGCTGGTGAACGCCCGCTGGTTCGGGTTCCACGAGCTGCTGCCACCCGGGAACAGACCCCACTCCAGGTCCGCCTGCACCCACGGGCCGCTGCCGGAGCAACCGCCGAACCAGCACTGCTTGCCGAAGTTGATGGCGTCCATCGCGCCGGCGGCGTCGGCCTTGCGGGTCGTCTCGCTGTTGCCGTAGTCGAAGCAGCAGCCGCTGTTGACGTGCGTGCCGCTGGTCACCATGTACATGCCCTCGGGCGCGGCGCCGGTCGGTACACCGGTCAGGTGCCCGTCACGCCAGTAGCTGTTACCCGGGTTGATGTAGAGCGAGTACGCCTTGGCGCCGCCCACCGTCAGGGACTCCGAGGTCGCGGTGGCCGGCCTGCTCTGCGGCGAGCCCGGGACCACGCTCGATCCCTGGTACCAGAGGTCGTTGCCGTGCCCGGACTGGTCGAAGACGACCGTGATCACGCACGACGTGCCGGAGCAGAACGAGTCCTGCGTCGCCGCGTTGGCGGTGCCGCCCGTGCCGGTCAGGCCGATGTTGCGGGTGGTGTTGTCCGACGAGCGACGGACCTGGTAGAGGTTGCCCGCATACGTCTCGTAGAGGGCTCGCGTCGTGCTGTGGGCCGCCACGCACGGGGTGCCGCCGGAGGCGTAGATGTCGCACGGGCGCGCGCCGCCCGGCGGCGGGGTCGTGGGCGGCGGGGTGGTGGTCGGCGGGGCGGTCGGCGAGGTCCACTGTTGGTTGGCGCCGCCGTTGCAGGCCCAGAGGATCAGCTTGGTGCCGTTCGCGGTGGCCGCGCCGTTGGCGTCGAGGCACAGCCCGGACTGCACACCGGTGATGGTGCCGTTGCTGTTGACGTTCCACTGCTGGTTGGTCTGGCCGTTGCAGTCCCAGATGATCGCCTGCGTGCCGTTGGTGGTACCCCGGCCGGAGGCGTCCAGGCACTTGTTGCCGTACACCGAGAGCTGCTTGCTCGACGTCCAGGTCCAGGTCTGGCCGGCCGCGCCGTTGCAGTCCCAGAGCTGGGTCTGGGTGCCGTTGGTGGTGCTGGAGTTGGGGACCTCGGCGCATCGACCGGACGGGACGCCGACGATGGTGGTGCTCTGCCCCGGGACGATGGCCGCCGCGATGGCGGCGGCCTCCGCGGCGGACGTCGAGGCGCCGGCCGTCGCGCCGACGGCGACGAGGGCGAGGGCGAGGGCGAGGGCGCCGGCCACCGCGCCGGCCAGGCCGGCCAGGCGCGGGAGGCGACGTCTCGGGATGGGATCGCGGGCCAGGCCGGGCCCGGTGGGGGACGGGGTACGCACGGGGGTGGCTCCTCGGAGTCGTGGCAGCGCACGGGGTGTGCCGACGCGCCGCAGGGGTGGTGGCGGGGCGGGCGAATCGATTCGTAGCGATCGTATGAGTGCGTTTTGATCAGTGTCAATGAAAGCCCGGTCGACGGGATTCCGGCGGTGGCCGCCCGTGCCGGCGGCCACCGCCGGGGCTCTCGCGTGCTGCCTACCGCCCCCAGATCCGCCAGGTCTGGTTCAGCGGGCTGCCCTGGCTAACGGCGTTGCAGGGCCACTGGATGACCGATGCGCGGGCCGCCGTGGAGACCCCGTTGACGTCGACGCACTTGCCGCTGTGCCGGGCCACGAGCTGGTAGTCGTGCGAGTCATTGCCGGAGTAGGTCACCTTCCGGAGAGCGAACTGCTGGCTCGTCCCGTCCTGGCAGGTCCGCTGGATCACCGCGGCGGAGTTGGCGGTGGAAGCGCCGCTGACGTCGAGGCACTTGCCGCTCTGCTGGTTGACCACCGTGTACGTGTTGGCCACGCCGGCGACCGGCCGGAAGTTCCAGAGCTGCTGGTCACCACCCTCGCAGTAGAACTGCTGCTGGGCGTTGCCGTCGACGGTGCTCAGGCCGGTGTTGTCCAGGCACTGCTGGGAGTGCTGGGCCACCGCCACCGACTGGAAGCCCGCGTCGGAGGGCGGCAGCAGGGTCACCGTGTACGTGTCGTCTTGGTTGCCGTACGGCAGGTTCACCGTGACGTTGTTGTTGGAGACGTTGACGACGGTGTTCGAGACCGTGACCGGCCCCTGCACCGCGCCACCGCCGTTGTACGGGATGCGCTGCGTGAGCACCCGCACCTGGTTGTTCTGCACCACGCCACTCGTCGTGTCGAGACGTTGCAGGTTGACGGCCAGGTTCCCGGTCGTACGACCACCGCCGACAAGGACCTTCGCCACCCCGCTCGCCTTCGTGGCGTACGCGTCGTAGGACTGGCTGCCGGTCACCGCCACGATCTCCCCGGCCTGGGAGGCGTAGTAGCGGTAGACCCACCACTCCCCCTTGGGCTGGTGCTGACCGGCCGAGTTGCGGACCAGCAAGTTGCCGAGATCGTTGTGCAGGTTGCCGGCGCTGGCCCAGTTGGCCCGCAGACCGTCCGCCCCGGCCCGCTCCAGACGCGAGATGTACCAGGCGCCGTCGGCCGGATTCTGCTCGTTGGACGCCCCGTACTCGTTGATCTGGTACGGGCGGGGATGCGGGATGCCGCGCGGGGCGAGGGTGGCGTTGGCGGCCGCGACGTTGGCGACCGGGTCGCCGGGCAGGGAGTGCCAGCTGACGATGTCCGGCACGGTGTTGGTCGAGCGTACGAAGTCCAGGTACTGGTTCCAGAACGCGTGCGAGGTCGACGGCACGCAGGCGCAGCTCGGCCCGACGATGAGCTGGTTGGGGAACTCCGTGCGAAGCCGCTGGTACGTACGCCGCCAGAGTTCGAGGTACTGGGAGATCGGCCGGTTCCAGAAGATGGTGATGTTGGGTTCGTTCCAGATGTCCCACTGCACGGACAGCCCGGACGCCCGGACGTCGCCGATGACGCGGGTCAGGAAGTTGTCGTAGTCCGTCCAGTTGCCGTTGTTGCCGGGGAAGCGCGAGATACCGGCGCCGTCCGCGCCCCACAGGTCGTGCGGCAACAGGATGAACTGCCCGCCCAGGGCGACGGTCCGGCGTGCCTGGGCGAGGGTGGCGCTCCAACGGCGGTCGTAGTTCCCGCCGACCCAGCCGCTGCCGGGCAGTTGGGCGCCACCGGCGCGCATGTAGCGGAAGTTGACGTCACGGTAGAAGTGGTCGGGCGGGCCACTGGCGTTCTCGGTCATGCCGTAGATCCATCCGGACGCACGGTAGGTCGGCGTGCCGGTGGTCGTGGAGAAGTTCACGCTTATTGACCAGTAACCCAAAGGTGCCGTGATCGTTGTCCGTGTATGGGTGTTGCGGTACGTGATGCGCGGCGGCTTTCCCCGGCGGCGCAAGAGGATCTGCGTCGTCGGGCGG